>JAUVIR010000034.1 GCA_030592645.1 Candidatus Fermentibacterota bacterium
CAGGTTCAGCTGTTTCTTCCTCTGCGGGCTCTTCAGCTTCAGGCTCAGGTTCAGCCGTTTCTTCCTCTGCGGGCTCTTCAGCCTCAGGCTCAGGTTCAGCTGTTTCTTCCTCTGCGGGCTCTTCAGCCTCAGGCTCAGGTGTGTTGAAAATAGCCTCCAGTGTTTTACCTGATTGGAAAGAGAAGAGCTCTTCTTCATCCTTTTCAGTGGATTCGGTAACAGGAGAGGCTTCTTCCTTCTCCTCCTCAAGTTCTTCAGGTTCCCGAACGGCTTCTGTTACTGGTTCTTCAACCACAGATGATGTACCGAATATCTCATCAAGGCTTGCAACAGCTTGCTTCTGCCCCTCTTCAACATCAGTGATATCTTCAGAATCAACAAATGCTGACTGCAGGGTCTCGGATGTGGATACACCAATATTCTCCAGCAGTTCTGAAGCATCTTCCAATTCCTCTGCTGAATCACCGGATAACCCGATATTCTTCAGGAGTCTTTCAACATTTGCCTCTTCATCCTCCGAATCAGCGAATAGCTCCTCAGAAGGGACATCAGGGAACACCTGCATTCCATCCTTGAAGTCGTCCGCTTCCTTATCACTGCCTGTTTCTATGACAACATCATTCTGGCGCTTATCGAAAATGTCTGTAAGGTTTATCCAGTTATCTTTGGTTCTGGTTTCAATGCGCTTGACGGCAACCATGGCACCATGATGATCTGGTTCATCGTCAAGTACGACAGTGTAATTGTCCATTGCCAGCTGGTACTCTCCAAGTTCTTCAAGTACCTGAGCAAGTTTGAAATTGTTGGATATGTTTCCTTCGTCGAGCGTTAGGAGTACTTCAAGCTGAGACCTTGCTTCTGACCACAATTCCATGCTCATGCAAGTATCAGCGAGAATACTCCTGGCTCTTGGCCTGGTAGCGATCAGGGAGATAGCCTTCTTAAGCAGTTCTCTGGCCTGTTCAGGAGAATCCTTAGCCAGATATCCCTCGGCATCCATACACAGAGTATTATAAGTTTCGCCAGTAAATGTATCGGACATATTTCCTCCCTGATAAAGCGCTGTATTCGCTGACATAACAGTATTTAAGAAAATCAGTAACCAACTGATCCTTGAATACCTGTTTCATCGTTATACCAGCCAGTGTGGCGGAGAGAGAGGGATTCGAACCCTCGAGAACGAATACACGTCCTACACGGTTTCCAACCGTGCTCCTTCGACCAGCTCGGACACCTCTCCGCATAGACACTGAATCGCAAGAAAGACCAGCAGCAAAAGTACAAGATTCTGGTGATTCTCGCACGCTAATTGATAGACAATATTGGAAAAAGTGTCAACTTGCACGCATTCCCGACATAAAAACCGGGTGCCGGGTCTCTATAATCAGCGTTACCTTAGTTTCTCAAGGTTCTGCTTAGCGACAGGAACCAGCTCAAGCAACTCCTTCAGATCAATGCACGGATACTCCACACAGTCAGCGCAGGTAGCAATACTTCGCTCCACCGCACAGAGGCGTATGGAACACTCGTAACAATGTGAGAAATGGATACCTTCCCTTGATCTGCAGCCCATGCAGTTGATGTCATCTGGACTTATGTCCGTATTGTATATCTTAGACCACTCCTTCGCGATCTTCTCTTTGGAGTATTCATATCCGCTGAGAGTTGCAAGATATGCTGGACATTCAGCGCAGTTCAAACCGCAATAAGCTAACTGAGACATATCATTCCCCATTCTGAAGCCTGTCCCTCAATACATGGACGAACCTGGAAACAGGTAAACCCATTACATTGAAATAGCATCCTTCAATTCTTTCCACCAGCAAACTCCCATACCCCTGTATACCGTACGCTCCTGCTTTATCAAACGGTTCTCCAGTGGAGATATATGCCTTAATTTCCTCCGCTCCGAGGTTTCTGAACAAGACTCTGGTCTCTTCGACGAACTGCACATCAATTCCCCGCCGGGGCCACAGTATACAGACTCCACCAAAAACGGAGTGCCATTCTCCGGACAGCCTGCCAAGCATATCAGCGGCCTGGGCTTCATCACGAGGTTTTCCGAGAAGCTCATCACCCAGGGCAACCATCGTATCAGCGCCCAGAACAGGATCAGATGAGACAGAGGAGAGAATATTCTCCGCTTTCTTTCTTGCCCAGTACTGAACGATAAAGCCGGGGGATCCATCCATCCGTGTTTCGATCACATTTCCAGGGGTCTGCACAAACGGTATCCCAGCCATCTCAAGAATGGCTTTCCTTCTAGGAGATTTGCTGGCAAGCACAAGGGGAGAACCTGCAGGGTACCACCACATTTCAGCCCGATCGTTCGGACGGAGAATCTACCATGATGGTAACCGGTCCATCGTTCACAAGGTCTATTTTCATCATTGCTCCGAATACACCGGATCGAATCCTGACCCCCGAATGGGATACGATCTCCAGAAAAAGTTTGTAAAGCAGCTCTGCATTTCCCGGAAGAGCTGCATTCATGAAACTGGGTCGCCTTCCCTTTCTCGAATCGGCATGCAGTGTGAACTGGCTTACGATCAGTATATCTCCACCAATATCACTCACAGAAAGGTTCATGCTGTTGTTCAAATCCGGAAATATCCTCAAACCGGTTATTTTCCTCGACATCCATACAAGATCCTCTTCGGTATCCGACTTGCCGAAGCTTACGAGAGCAAGCAATCCGGGTCCTATTTCACCCACGACATTACCATGTGCTGATACGGATGCTCTGGAAACCCGCTGCAGCAGAGTTTTCATATACTGCTTTCGTCATCCGGACTGTCCAATTCCTCATGGATGGAACCCGGAATACCAGCAGCTAAGGCGATAACTGTTCCGGCGATACTGCCAAGGGCAACAGGCAGACCTGCAAGCTGAAGGTATCTTCCCAGCCTCAGGCGCCTCACGGATCTTGTTCGGTAAGCTGCAAGGCGCATAACAGATCCACAGGCAAATAGAACCAAACCTGTCCAACGGAAAACCCATGGTGATCCGTATGTGGTCAGCTCCAGAAGGAAGCTGTCGACAGCACTGACTAGCAGAACAGCATAGAAAACCGTATAGGGGAGGCTGGCAGAGCCCCCCCTGTACTTCGATTCAGATGCGCTCCAGAAAAGGTAAAGCAGCACGGTGGCTCCGCATATCTGGAAATCCCTCGAATCCAATGGCAGAGCGGAGGGGTCAATTATGCCCAGTATCCACAGGACACCTATCAGAGCCAGTACTGCTATTGACCGGAAAATCATGAGTTTTAAAGAACCCCGAACCAGTCATCTTCGCCGGGAGTACCGCCAAGACCGTTATTGTCGCCATCAAACAGGTTCCCATACTCATCACTAACATTGCACGAAATGAAAAGCCTGACTGTCCCCTCGGGATAGCGCTGAAGCAGGCAGTTAACCGCCGACGGGTCCGCGCCGGTCTCGAAAGTGAGGGGAATGGAACCGTTATCATCGGTTACCTGAATGTTGGCGGCAATGAATGTTGCATCATCCATGACCACATCATCACCGGTCAGGCTCTGTTCAAATTCTATGCGGACGGAAGTGTTTCCGGGCAGTAGATATGCTGTAGATAGAGCCGAGGGTGTGCCGTGGGTCGTGGAATCGTCTATGAGCTGGAAATCCCATACGAAATCCGGCTCGTTGGGCCATACGTAACCGTCACCGTTAGTATCGAGCAGGTTCCCTGATTCATCCGTAATCTGCGCGGACAACCTTACTGTGTATCTGGTTCCGTAGGAGAGATCATTCACAGTTACGGTGTAAATCTCGGTACCAGTTGCAGCTAATATTTCGAGATCTATAGAAGTCGAATCCGAAGTTCTCACCAGAGTGAAATTGTTGAGATTAAGCTGCGAAACATCAATTGGTCCGTTAGTAAAGTAAGCTCTTGGATTGGGTCTGATGAGAATTACACCACCTGTCCTGGGATAGTGGTTCTCAATACTCGGAGGAGTAATATCCCGCATTGCTGCAGACCCGGCAAAAAATGTGGCCAGTCTATCATCCCATGGTGATCCGTCAAACAATGCGTTGTGATTAGGGTCCAGCTCGTTTCCAGTGATATCCCGGATACTACCGGCGGTAACGGTAAGAAGGTACGCCGTATCATCGGAGAATGTCCCGACCAGAACAGCTGTACCATCCTCGGGATAGTAGCTGATACTCTCGAATTGAACTGAGCCTGTCCCCGGATCCGTTTCAACCATCTCGAAAGATGAGGCAATAACTGTTGAAGGATCGATATCCTTGTCAAAGCTCAGTATCACCGCATCCTGAATACCATTTCTCTCTGGATCCAGGTCACTGAACTGAGAACTGCCGAATCCCCCGCTTTCCGTACCGACCATATCGATATGCGGATGTTCGTTTCCGCCTTCCCACTGCACTTGGGAATCGGCTTTAAAGGGATTGTCCTGCACGCACCCCAGAAGAAGCAGGAGTAAAATTGAAATCCCTGCTGTTATCCTTTTCATAGTATATCCTTCTTTCATTAACTAGAAAGACAGCGTTGCTGAAAGGCGCCACTGGTTCAAACTGTCTCCAAGACCCATCAGATCGATCTGAATATGATCGTTAGGTGTATAGCCAACTCCATATGAGTAAGGTATTTCCGTATAGTCATCATCGGTTTCCACAAGAGTTCCGTCTATCGTTTCAAACGGACTTTCTATGAACTGATCTTCGGAGCCATCACCGTAAACAACATGTGTAACAATTGGTGACGCTTCGATCAATGATGTGGTTTCGGTTTCCTTCTCCCAAACAAATGCAGGACTTGCTCCCAGCCGTGCACAGACTTTCGGGAGAACTTCAAACTCAAGCCCTACAGGAATGGATATCCTGGTGATACTCTCCGTTGCAATGGTCTCATCCGTCTGACTCCATGTGGTAGTAGATACGTAATCGTCCGGATCGGCGAACTCATCGTCTCCGTCGGAGTAAGTCAGGACATCGATATTGCCCGATTCGTTCCAGACGGTATTGCTGAGATCATGCTTAAAGAATCCCATTCCCATGCTGATGGTGAATCTCTCGGAAGGATCAAATGTCAGTTTGGTTCCGAAAGCGAAGAGATCATCACTGATATCGATCTCGGTACCGCCGGAGCCGTTCATATCGGTAATCGTGGAATCGATGAGTGATACTATCGAAACGATAACGGTTGCATCAGTACTGATCGAATACTGATCCGAACTTCCGCTCAGGCTTGCTGTGTAATACCCTCCCGAGGTTTCCAGAATCCAGTTATCATCAAGCCTGTAAGCCATGTTCAGGCCACCACCGAATCTGCTTCCTCCAGGTGAAACCGAATAATTTTCCGACTGGCTAAATGTTTCGTAATCGTATACTCCGATTTGTCCGGGAAGAAAATCTTCGGTACCTGCAATGTCAGCCTCGTAGGAAATGTCCGATGAAATGGACGTGAATAAGAACATCCCGCCGATATCCATCATATCTGTTACTGCAGATGTGGCTGAAACGGCTACTTCTATACTGCTTCTGTCATCCTTTGCGAATCCTTCTCCACTTGAATCCAGGGTATAGGTTTCAACACCGGTTACAAGATTGGAATCGGCGATGGAGATGGATCTGTTATCATCCTCATCCAGAACTTCTGTACTGTTGGTCGTATAGGATACCCCAAGGCCGATTCGAAGTGTTTCACTAACTTCGTAAGCACCGTAAACACCAGCTGACGTCAGAGATGAATCGGTTCTTGCCTCGGCTGTTTCGTGTACGGTATGCCTTGAATCAAGTGTTCCGTCACCGTTGGTGTCGATATACTCCGACCAGGTCCCCTCCACTGTACCCTCTCCGGAAACGTAAGGTACGCCTCCCGCTCCGAGGAGCGTGATCTCATTAAAGAACCTTTCATTCATAAATTCAGTGAGAACACCGAATCCGAAAGATGCTTCGAGCGGCACGTAGCTTCCGCCCAGCAGAAAGCTCCCTCTGGTATCATCAGTTTCATCAAAAACCAGATCCGTACCTGTTGAAAGGTTTGAAAGTCCTGT
This sequence comes from Candidatus Fermentibacterota bacterium, assembly GCA_030592645.1. Taxonomy (GTDB): domain Bacteria; phylum Fermentibacterota; class Fermentibacteria; order Fermentibacterales; family JCC-6; genus Aegiribacteria. The sequence goes on from JAUVIR010000034.1 coordinate 6,035, forward strand.
ATAAACCCTAATACCCTCCACCTCAAGCAGTCTGTCAGGTACAGGCTGCGTGAACAGCATGCCCCCGAACCATCGATCAAGACCATCAAGGATCAATCCGCCTGTAGACAGTGATCTGAATGTCTGAGGCTGAGCGAAAGTGACCGCACTGATCACTATCACCAGTAAAGCCAGTATTTTCATGTTTTCCCCCTCTGTCAGTTTTGAATTCAACAATGAACGAATCGAAAGTGCAGCCTGGATCGATCTATCTAACCAGGGAGCATTTCAGTAGATCTACGTTATCACCTGTTCTCAGAAAGACAATATATACACCGGATGAAGCTGGACTGCCATCATCGCATGTTCCATCCCAGTGAAATGCCTCGCCCGGAAGCGGTGCTCTGAATGAACCGGGGCCGATACCCCTTCTTTCCGATTTGTATATCATATGTCCGGTGAGATCGAATACCGTCAGCTCAGCATCAATCGGACCATCCATAAGATCGAAACCGATGTAAACATCTTCAGTTGAAGGATTGGGATAGATAGAGGGGGTGGATGCGCAAAGTGTCTGATCCACAAATATCTCTATTTCCACTCCTTCAGCAGAGAGGGTACCGGTTACAGGTATCAGGTAACCGCTCCCTCCGCCATCACTTAAGGTGAACTCACCGAGTTTGCCGGGGTAGAAAGCAAACCATCCGGATTGATTGGTCTCGATCAGGTATAGAGAATCACCCATGATGAGTGTCAGCGGATACTCGGGCATATACTCTCCATTGAGGCTGGATCTTACCGATCCTGTCACGGAATGATATTTCAGAGCAGCAAAGGCGTTAATGATGCCGTATCCTGCGCTGTTATCCGGGGAATTGCTTTGAGAAGCGGTTAATCGAAGTATTTCCATGATCTCTATCATTGACCACTCCGGATGAGCCCCGGATACAGCCGCCGCCGCGGAGGACACAAGGGGCGCTGCGAAGGAGGTACCATCTCCCTGGGAGAATCCGGATGTGCCCTGAAATGCTAGACTTACGTTATCGCCAAGAGCACAGGCGTCAGGCTTTATCCGTCCATCGAATGTTGGACCTCTTGAGGAGAACTGAGTAACACCTCCGCCTGCATCAACGGCTCCCACAGCGAATACTGAATCACCATCGGATGGCGCCATAAGGGTACCCGGTTCGGGGCCCGAATTGCCTATGGCGTTAAAAACCACCATCCCTCGTGATGCAGCCGCATCGGCAGCTATGGTTGTTACAGCCGTATTGCCGTCAAGATCGGGGTAGGTGTACCAGTCAATATATGCAAGAGAACTGCTGACGATATCACCGCCGTTCAGTTCGATCCATTCAAGACCCTGAACCCAGTAATCCTCCTCAGCCTGGTATTCATCGCTGATATCCTCTGTTTTCGCGAGGATGAACGATGCATCTGGAATACCGCCGCAGAACGCATCCTCAACATAACCTCCGAGGATCGATAAAACCGCTGTGCCATGATCCGACTGACCGGGCGGATCACCCGGCTGCTGCGAGGGGTCACCGTCATCGTCTACAAAATCGTACATAAGAAGAATTGCTATATTGCTGAATACATCATGAGTAAGGTTGAAGCCAGAATCGAGAACGCCGACAACAACACCCTCCCCTGTCCAGCCGCGGCTGTGGAGTTCATCAAGTCCTATCTGCTCAAGCTGGGCCGCAGTAACTCCCGCAGAATTCCCCGGGTAAGCATGGAATTCGGGCGTACGGAATGTGCTGGAGGCTACAGGACGAACATGATCAACAAAAGGCAGAGCCAGAATCTCCTCAAAGCTGCCGCCTTCGGTATTTATGCTGACAGCGTTCAGGTACCTTGACTCTGTTCTGACTTCCGCTGCGAAAGGCAGATCGGCCACCTGTTCCACATAGCCCGACCATGGCTCAAGGTCCAGTTCATCCGCTTTGAAAAGATCGCTTGCAATCCGTCTTTCGTAAGACGGGGCATTCAGCAGTTCGCTGGATCTGGCTTCAAGCCTGTAATCAAGATCGGGACCCCGATCGGAAAAGAAGACCCACCATGCTCCGGAGGGGATTGAACTGATCGAGATCAGAATACTGCTTAACAGTATCAGATGAATATTCACTGCAGGCTGCAATCAGGATTAAGTATCTGAGAGATCCCACCACTGCCATATATACCATTCACCAGTGGAATCCTCGCGGCAGACGAAGAAAGCTGAACCGGATGCCCTGTATCCTTCGGAATGAGCCGCATTCGTATACACTTTGAGATCGAAGGTTCGCGGCAGCTGCAGTGATAATCCGGTGGAATCACCAGTCCAGGTGCTCTGCTGCGTTCCCGCAAGATTGAGCTCTATTGAAGATACATTATTAAACATCAGGATATGAAATGCTTCCTCCAGATCCAGACCCCAGTATTCATCTATTATGCCATCGCCATTGTAATCATCCCAGTCGATCTCCTGAAGATGAAACTCAAAATCATCTCTGAAACAATCAAGGTAATGGCCGATATCACGGCTGATATATGCGTATTCAAGGTTCTCAAGAGCTTTGTAAGCGCTGTCAACGGGAACATGATACTGCACGGGCGGGGGGCCTGGTTCAGAATCGGGAGAGAACGGATTCCAGCATCCTGAAACGATAATTGCTGTAATAACTGCAGATACTATAAGTGTATTTATGCGGATATTTCGAGTCATAATATTCTTTTTGTCCTTGCTCATAAGTGAATGCACCTCCGATTCATAATGGTACTAACACCACAATAGGAAAATTGTTCCAGAACGGCCTTCCGTCAAGGACAAATGAAATCAGTTGACGATAGCACCGGATGTCGTCATTTTCAATCAGGAGGACTCATTGATTAATATTGTAATTTGTTTGATAATTTCACTTTTCAGCCAGGTTTCAACCGTGGATCAGGCTATTGAGCTGTATCTTATGGGGGATATGAGCAACAGTATTGCAGCTCTGGAAGATCTCATGGCCGGAGGAACACTGTCTCTGGATGAAAAAATAAGAGCTTACCACAGGCTGGGCGCCGCTTATTACGGAATAGGAGACCAGACTCGAATGGAATCGGCTTTCTACAGCCTGCTCCAGCTCGATCCCTACTACGATCTCGGTCCATGGGAGAACCCTCAGCTTCGAAATCAACTCGAAAATATCAAACAGGAAAGCATGTCAACTGTTCTTGTTCAAGGCTCCCCCGGAGGGGCCCTGGTTTTCATGAACGGGGAATATGTAGGTTCGGCTCCCTACATCAAAGATCATCTTCTAAGCAACCGGACCTATACGTTCACCATAGTAGCGGATGGTTACGAATCTGTGGTACAATCCTGCACTACCCTTCCAGGACAGCTTCATACGATGACCTATCAGATGGACCCGGTTTCCTTATCCACCGCCAGCACCCTTCCCGATACTGCAAATACCGGGGGAATATACGATCCTGTAACTGTCTCTGTGCAGGAAACCGCTTCATCGCACGAACAGGATATGCATCCGGCTATCATCTCACCGGATACTTCAATTACCGCCAGTTCCTCAGCTTCCGGAGCAATGACCATTGATCAGATAACTGCGCTTCTTCAGGGCGGTGTACAGATGACATCTCTCGGAGGTGTCGGCCCTCTGGCAACAGATGTGGGGGATTACGAAGTAGCGGGCACGAGCCAGGGACTTGTTGGATATCTCACCAGAGCAGGAAACACCGGCAGCATCATCGAAACAACATCTGAGAGCCAGGCAATGATGGTTTTCTCAGATGTGAACATAGAAACGGAAAATGTACTCCAGACAGATCCCGGTTCATCATACATATCCAGAACTGCAAGCGAGGTAAGGGAAGTACTGACGTCCAAGGAGAGCGCGGTAATATTCATTTACAACAAACACCTCAGGGCAGATCCTCTGCTTTCCGGAACCGTTCTTATCGAAATGATAATTGAGCCCAGCGGTCGTGTATCCAATGTTTCTATTCTTGATTCAACAACGCTGAACCCCGCATTCGACCTTGAACTTGCCTCAGCAGCTGGAACATGGAGATTTGGTGCTGTAGATGAAAACGAAGGATCTCTTCCGGTAATTTACCCGTTCCATTTTTCCCATTGATTCACAACAAGCGTTCATTTGAAATACAGGCATTCTATTAAACGCAGAAATAATATTGTAATGAAAACAGTTCGGAGGATATTGTGAGTGAGAAGAGAGTAATTGAAATACTGAAATCATGTGACGCGCTGCTTGAAGGGCATTTCAGATATACATCGGGCCGACATGGAAAACAGTACTTCGAGAAGATCCGTATTGTTCAGGAACCGCAATTTGTAGACGAGCTGGGCAGGATGATGGCTGCGGAGATGGATGACATAAGAGAAAATATCGACCTTGTGTGCGCCCCCGCGTACGGGGCTGTAGTCTTCGGATTCGCAACCGCCCTTCACATGGGCAGAAGGTTCGCTTTTCTACAGAGGGATGGCGAAGCAAAAATGTCTATCAGATCAGGTTTCAGCAATATTGTACAGGGCAGCAGGATACTTCTTGTGGAAGACGTCTGCACGACAGGAGGCAGTATCGTTGAGTCTATTGATACCCTCAATTCAGCGGGAGCTGAAGTCGTTATGATCGGCCTGATAGTAGACAGAACCAATGGCAGGCTGAAATTCAAATCACCTCACAGAGCTCTGCTCAGTGTTGATGCAGTCAGCTGGGATATCGAAGAATGTCCTTTATGCAGGGATGGTATCCCGGTAACGGTACCCGGTTCGTCCGGCAGGAAGAATTGGAACTTGAAGTAAGTTACTTGCAGGACTTGACGAGATTTCTTCCCGCCTTCTTCGCCCGGAAAAGAGCTGAGTCGGCAGCGGCAATAAGTGAAAAAGAACGCTTCTGAGAATTTACGGTCGTGCAGCATCCGATACTGCAGCTAATTCTGAGATTATTGATATTATCGTCAATCTGAAGAGTCTCGGTCTGTATCCTGATACGATTGCCGATTGCGAGACATTCCTCATCATCGGTTCTTGGGAGAACTATGAGGAATTCCTCCCCGCCGTAACGACCGATCCTGTCGAAAGATCTGCAGTTCTGTGAGAGAAGACTGGAAAACCTGATAAGAGTTTTATCACCTATCTGGTGACCAAAGGTGTCATTCACCATCTTGAATCTGTCAAGATCAAGCATCAGGATACTCGTTGAGGTGGCATCTCTCCTGCCCCTGTCAAGCTCAATGCTGAGCTCCTTGAGGATTGCAGCATGGTTCAGTAATCCAGTAAGGCTGTCGATCCTGACAAGGTACTTAAGGCGATTATTGAGATCTATAAGACTCTTCTCAAGCTGTGCGGTTCTTATCCCGACACCGATTCTGGCTTTCAATTCTATCGAGCTGGTTTTCTTTGTAATGTAATCGTTGGCACCGGCCCTCAGAGCTCTGCTGATGTCATCCGATCCTTCCCTGGCACTGTTAATGATGATATAGCAGACATATTCACTGTCAAGCATTCGGATCTGCCTGCATACTTCAATACCGTCCATACCAGGCATCATCCAGTCAAGCAGAACAACGGAGCATTCCTTTTGTTTAATAGTCTCAAGAGCGTCCACGCCGTTGTTTACAGTAATCGATTCGTAACCGATGTCGGATACAACCTTTGAAAGAATCTTCCGGGAAATGGGGTCATCGTCCACTATAAGTATTTTCATATTATCACCAATCGGCAGAATAAGTACCAATATTAACCGGTGAGGAAATGGAAACAAGACCCCTTCGAATTATGCTGAACATTTGAAAGATAAATTCCAGTTAAGGATCCTGGTTGAAGAATGTCGATAACTGTTTATAGAGTTCCGGGGCTTTCTTCTTCATCATTTCCGGTTTCTCAAAAAAAGCTTCCACGGAACATGCAAAGAATTCAGCCGGATTTGTCCCGGCGTACTGGCGCAGCATGGACTTACCCTTGTGAACTTTCTCGAATTCCTTTTGCATTACTTCTATCCAGGGCCTGTATGCTCCGAGCGAGAGCTCATCCGGAACACCATCGGGATGGTATCCGTCAAGAACATGTGCAAACTCGTGATAACCAACATTGTAGCCATCGTTATCATGCTGAAATCCACGAAGGAGGTGCGGCAGAGAGAGTATCACGTTCCCCGATGAATGCACAAGTCCAGCCGCGGCGCTATCGCAGCCCCGAAGGTCAGTGGAATATGAACCGTCTGTCCTGAAACCTCCGGGATAAACAAGAATATCACCGAAATCCCTGTACTCCCATTCAGGTCTACCGAAGACAAGACGAACTGCTGTTGCAGCAACAAGCAGCTGCACTTTTCTGGTAATCTCAACATCATCCACACCAGAGATGTTATGTTCTTCCAGAAATATCGCGATGTCAGCCTCATAGGTACGTTTGTCACCCTCGTTCATTGAGCTGTAAAAGGTAACGTATTTCGATAGAATTGCCCTGTCCCCGCTGCTCAGAGGATTCTTTGAGATGCTCCTCCGTTTCCTGTACCTGGGATAGTAGATACCCAGATAGTAAGCAGCGCCGATTGCGAAAATGACAGGCACAGCTATCAGAGCCCTTCGGGTAACCAGGAACGGAATGCTGAAAAAAAGGCAGGCCAGGAAAGTAATCCCCAGCCTTACCTCTATCTTCCTGCGTGGAAAAATCTCCATGCAGTCTAAACCTCTTTAATGAAATGCCGCTCTACATGAATGCGTTTCAGTTCCAGTTTGAAGATATCTCTGTCAGTCTGCTCGCTCTCCAGTTCATCACTGGCTTCATCAAGTCTGTGCTTTTCAAGGCGAAACGCTCTCCAGGCCTTGCTGTAGGCCTCCTTGAGGACAACAAGCTCTTCAGGCTCGAGTTTGCTGTCCTCCGCCTTATCAGCGGCATCCCTTGCCTTCTCAAAAGCTATCCTTGCCTCGGAGGCAAGTTTGGTCTCTTCTTTGACTTCCAGCTTGAACTCCTTGATCTCGTCTTCGCTGAAACTCATCTCCTCCTTGATACCCTCTTCGAGTTCATCCAGCAGGGGTACCAGAAAAGATCTCATGTCCTCGATAAACCCACGGTACCTCTCTACGGTTTTCTTGAGTTTCTTCTCCTTGCGGGTATTGTGCAGCTGATTGAGCTTCTCCTGCCAGTCATGCAGCTGCCGGACGCTATCTACGAGATCCCGCCTCACAGCATTCTTGTAATGGATATCCGTCTTGAGTTTTCTCTCGATAATCGTGTGTTCACTCATTGATATGCTCCCTAAATAAATTCGATTGAATATCACGTACCCTTTGCGTAGCTCCGATAAATTGTTCAGAAAAGGCTTTCTGTCAAGGTTGAAGGCGCAGGAATGATCAGAAAAACAATTCCAGACCTGCGCACGGATCGAAGATATGCTCTCCTTTGCTGTTCCGGAGGAAGCTGCAGCCTATGAAAATCTTCATTGGAGCTGATGACCATGAAATACGCATCTCCCCCCTGTGAAGAGGCAGGCTTCTTATCCAGACAAGCCTGTAATCAAGCGCAGTTCCGATGCGGTCACCGAAGCTGTACTCTCCAAGCAATCCGAATCCCCATCCGGCGAGAGTACTCCTTCCATCCTCCGCGGGAAAGGCAGCCTGGGCACCAAGCATCAGCTGCAGAGGTGAGTTGTAGACAAGCTGGGTTCCCATGCCGGTGTACAGAAGTGAAAAAGCATTGAATTCCTCCGAATCAACCCTGTGATACAGAACATCGAAAACAATTGGAGACGGCGTTCTGAACAGCAGTCCGGCTGTGTATCCAGGACTGTTTTCCAGGGAGGACAAACCTATCCTCATGTTCAGCGCCACAGGATTACCCCTGCCCCCGAGGAAAGCTCTGACGCCTCCCTTCCCGGCAGGATTGGAATTGTACCTGACTTTGACAGATGTAATGATCCTGAGGATGTCCCACGAATCGGAACAGCCGGTCAGAAAGCATCCCGTCGTATCCTCCGATTCGTAATAGGGAGCAAGGAAGGAATCATCATCCTCATCGTTTTCGGTTTCCTCATCATCTTCAGTACTGACCTGTGCCTCCCCGGTATCCGGCAGAGGAGGGTTATCCTCCTCTCCTTCGCATATACCGGGCAGGAGAGTCAGTGCAGCGCTCAGCAGCAGAATATTGAGTACCATCATACGCTCAGGTATCCCTCGAATCACGCAATTGTTCCGCATCCTTCTCAAGAGCGGCGTAGCTGAATCGAATCCCGTCTTCAGGGTCGAACCCCAATACTTCAACTGCCTTCATGACAGCTTCCTCCGATTGAGCCTCTATCTCTACAAATCGACCGAACCAGAGTTCATCAAGGCATATCAGGGCATTACCGATCCTGCATTCCCTTCTAGTTTTCTCGTAACTGTACACGACACCGTAACCAATAAGGGCGAAAAGCTTCAGCGCCTCCTCCTGTGAGCACTCAAGAACTGCTTCCTGCTCATGTCTTACTTTAAGGGCGGTTGCCGGAAGGGGCTTCTTCACAGTTACAAGTGTCCCCCCGGCGCAGTTTCTGAGTCGGAAAAGAGTATCCATCTTCCGCAACGGTCCGCCCATCATATCAAGTACCAGGTTGTTCTCTTTAACCGGATCTCCCGGCGAGACCCCGTGCTTTGCAAGGTACCGTTCCACGTCATGGAAATCATTCACCTTGAACTTCAGCTCCATTTCAAGCAATGTTACGTCCCCTTCGGTTAAATACTGATTGACCTTAGTACTATGATAACTTAAATTCCACCGTTACGGAGGACTAGTCTAATTGGTAAGGCAGCGGATTTGAAATCCGCCGGGTTTAATCCCTTCGGGGTTCGAGTCCCCGGTCCTCCGCCAGATTCATATCGGGACGAGAACCCAATCGGGTGAGTTTACCCTGAGCGAGTGTTACGAGTCGAAGGGAGTCCCCGGTCCTCCGCCAAAAAAAGGAGCCCCTTGCGAGGCTCCTTCCGAATAGTCTGTCAGATACTGTCTAGAACATTCCGCCGCTGGTAACTACCCAGTTGCCGTTCTCAAGCATGAGTTCGACTTCTTCTTCTTCGGTTTCGCCCATGAATGAGATCTCGATGGTTACAACTGCGATATCGCCATCAATTTCTGAACCCTTGATCTCGTATTCAATTGCGGACATCATGACAAGCATGCCCTCAACCATCTCTTTTTCTTCATCCGACATATCGGTTATTTCAGACCGCTCATCTTCGGGCATATACTGCACCATGGCATCTATATCTCCGGACTTCAGAGCAGCAAACATACCGTTAACAGCGTCCTCCGGGCTGCTGGCGCCGCCTCCGCCGCCACATGCCATTAAGGCAAGGCCGGCAATACTGAGTACAGCAAGAATCTTTCGCATTTTAACCTCCACAAAAAATATCAGAAGTTTTACAGCTTCCGCTAATGGAAAATGTCACCCCTGAAGACCTGACACGAATATCGAATACTACAACTCAACAGGCTCCAAAGTCAACAGGGATTCAATTATTCTATCCCAAAGTTTAACTGCAGGTTCAGAATTATCAGAAGAGCTGGCTTAGAACCGGAGACCCGGTAACCTTCCATGATGATTCCTCCCAGGAGAACTGAATTGAAAGGGAATACCCCGAGTGCCAGGTGAACAGTACATCGGCATTCCTGCCTCTGAGGGAAGCTTCCTCCGATACCACATTATTCAGCGGGGGCAGGTACACTCCCTCGAGCATCCTTGAGACGAAATCCTCTGCGTTCATCCATTCAAGATCCCATGTCGTCACTCCGGAGCCGGATTCCCTGAGCAGGGTTTCCACAAGACCGGGATTATCGGTAACTAAGTCTTTAAGCTGCTGGTAGCTCGATTCGATCTGAACCCTTACACTTTCGGACATCAGGTCCAGAAACCGTTCCCCGTCACGGTTTTCAACAGCGTACAGCAGATCCCATGTGGAATCTATCGGGGTTGATGAGGCAACCGATGATATTGAGATAACAGTCAATAAGGTTATTACAGAATTGCGCAGTATATCCATGTTCTGCCCTCTCTTAAAACACTGATGGAAACACGTTCCGTAACCCTTGAGGAGATCCGGTGACTGCCGGCTTCAAGATGGTCCTGCCATAGTATGGTTCCGGATCTGCTGATTGTTACCTCCCCTGCTCCGGGAAGATCAAGCAGTATGCAGCCCTCTTCCCTGCCGGCTCTAAAACCGGATGCGTCTCCGTGCAGGACGTTACTTGTAAAACACGAGCCCTCTCTCAGAGCACTGCATATCTGCTTCTCGGCGTTCTCATCGGAATCCGACAGGTCTTCATCCAGAAGTATATGCGTCAGAAGCCTGCTGAACATCATATCGTAGGGAAAGACCTCCAGTCTGACCCGACCGATACCGAATCTCAGAGCATGAGCATCAGTACCTGCGATAGCGCAGCCTCCCGTTCTCTCCCAGAACTCTACCGCAGAAGGGTCCGGATGTTCCACATGCCTGTCAGGAAACCTGAGCTTCGCTACTGCATTGAAAGGTGAGATACCTTTCTTCCAGAGGGACATGTAGTTCCATACTTCAACCCCTGCAAGCCCGCCAGTATCGTTCCCGGCTTTCCAGGAATAGCTTCGAGTACGCGGGAGTTTCCCCGGCGCTTCCGTAGGATGAGCGGCAATAGCTATACCACCCTTCTCATTCACGAATGCTATCTGGTCATGCGTATCCAGTGTTCCCGGAAGCTCATCTATTCCGTAGACAAGTAGATGGCTGTTCTCCGCTGAATCCTCGAGCTCAGCTCCCGCAAGTACGAAAAGAGAGGAGTTCCAGCCTCCGAAACCCCTTTCCCGCGCATCAAGTGTATTATGATCGTTAATGCCCAGAATATCCACATCTGCGGCGGCAGCCATCCGGATAACTTCATCTATTGAACCGGTCCCATCGGAGGCATTTGTGTGAACATGAAGCACCGCTTTTTTTTCTATCCGGTTGACCATCATGCACTTGATTCCGGATCAGTGATCTGTTCAGCTGATGACAGCTGACTGCTCATATTTGATCCTTCTGCGGAATTTCATCAGCTCGAATACGCCAAGGAATATCAGCGCGGCGCCAAGAATGAATATCCAGTCAAGAATCCCCGGACCGCTGAAGTAAAGGAAGCCGCTTACGAAAGGCACGTATACTGCAGTCAGTACAAGACCGATGGATCCCAGAATGGACCAGAGCAGTGTCCTGTTGCTGAAGAAATTCCTGCTGAAGATGGAAGAAAGCCTGTATCTCTGAGAGAGGACATTTGCAAACTGGCAGAATGCGATTGTAAGATACGCCAGTGTTGTCGCCCTCAGGTATGCTACAGGAAATACAACCATATCGGCGGGAAAGATCTGTCCTGTCCGGAACATGCTGATCGCGTAATTACCGAAAGCAAGTATCCCGATCAGGACTCCCAGGAACACCACTTCTAAGGATGTCTGTCTGTTCATTATATGATCGCACTGCTTCCTGGGGGGCAACCGCATAATGCCCTTCGCTGAAGGATCAAAGGTCAGGCATGTCAGGGGCATGACCTCGGCAAGCAGGTCAATCGCCAGAATCTGGAGGGCGAGTATGGGTATAGCCCAGTCACCAAGGGCAACAGCCGTAAGCCCGAAAATTACGATCACAAGCTCGGCTGCATTCGTAGTCATGGAAGCGAGAACGGTTTTCTTCAGATTGGCGTAGATGGTGCGGCCTTCTCTGACAGCCTCTACAAGAGTGGGAAAACTGTCGTCAAGAAGTATCAGTTCCGCTGCTTCCTTAGCAACATCGGTTCCCGTTATACCCATAGCAACACCGATATCTGCGCGTTTGAGCGCAGGAGCATCGTTAACACCATCGCCCGTTACAGCCACCACTTCACCCTGATCCTCAAGAATATTGACGATCCTGAGCTTGTGTGCGGGGCTTACCCTGGAAAATATCACCGAATCATCCGTCATTAGAATCCGGGTAAGTTCTTCATCATCCATGTCTTCCAGCTGCTCGCCCGTATAAACAGGAGGTTCTCCCGATCTGCACAGGCCGATTTCCCTGCCAACCGCTTTAGCTGTTATTGAATGGTCGCCGGTCATGATAACTATTCGTATCCTGGCTTCATGGCATGCGGCAATCGCCTCTTTTACACCCTCTTTGGGGGGATCGGTCATCCCCACAAGACCAAGGAAAACTACATCCTTCTCTATCTCCTCAAGTACGTAATCACTTCCATCCAGCTCGAGGGGACGAAAAGCTATGGCAAGCACTCTCAGCGCCTGGTTGGAAAATTCCTCGTTAAGGCTCCTGATACCCTCCCTGTCCTCATCGGTAATAGGAACGGCTTTTCCGTTCCTGTAGATATACTTGGAAATGGAGAGAACGCTGTCCGTCGCACCCTTCATGGCCAGCTCTACCCTGTCGCCGAACTTTCTTACGGAACTCATTCTCTTTCTATCAGAATCGAATGGGAACTCATGAAGCTCCGGATTCTCCTCGTCCTCAATGGGGCTTCTGGTTCCCAGTTTTGTGGACATGGCCACGAGGGCGGCTTCAGTAGGGTCTCCGACTGGGTACCAGCTCTTATGTTCTTCATCAGGAGGGTGAATTTCAGCGTTGGATGCCATCGTTCCGGCATCCATCATTATCTCTATATCATCTATCTGTTCGCTGGTCAGTTCGTTGCCGCCGGAATCCAGAATTCCCCCTTCAGGCTTGTATCCTGTTCCTGTCAGTCTGTATTCGCTGCCGTCAAACCAGACCTTTGTTACGGTCATTTCGTTCTTCGTAAGAGTGCCTGTTTTGTCGGTACAGATAACTGTAGTGGAGCCGAGGGTTTCTATCGAAGGAAGATTCTTGACTACTGCCTGCAAATCAGCGAGCCTTTTACTGGCAGCGGTAAGGGCAACGGTTACCTGGGCAGGGAGTGCCTGGGGAACGGAAGCAACAGCGACACCGAGGGCGAGAATCATACTTGTTATTAGCGGAAATCCCTGCCACAGGGCTACTGCAAAGAGTCCCATACTGAGAACAACGACTATCAGGGTCAGCCATTTTGCCAGTATTCCCAGTTCCTTCTGTAAAGTGGATTTAACAGCGGCCGTTTCCTGGGTCATACTTGCGATCCTGCCCATTTCAGTGGACATACCTGTTCTGACGACAACCCCGGTTGCACTACCCGTTGCAACCGTTGTACCCGTGAAGGCCATGTTCTCCTGGTCGGATATTATGCACTTGTCACTGATAGGGTTTGTATTCTTCTCCTGCGGCATGGATTCGCCTGTAAGTGAGAATTCCACCGTACGGAAGTCGAAGCATTCTATAAGCCTCAAGTCCGCGGGAATTTTGTCTCCCGCTTCGATTTCAACTATGTCCCCGGGCACGAGAAGTCCCTGTGTCATCTCCGTAAGTACCCCGTCCACCAGTACTTTGGCGGGGGATTGAATAAGCTCCTTCAGCCGCTCCAGTATCTTTCCGGCTTTGTACTCCTGAATAAAACCGATAACAGCGTTGATAATGACTATTATGAACATTATTGCGCCGTCACGGTAACTGCCGATGACAATCGAAACGGTTCCTGCAGCTATAAGCACAAGAACAAGCAGTTCCCGGAACTGCTTCAGGAAAATCATCCATTTTGGAACGGATACATCCGAAACTATCTCGTTGGAACCGGTTCGGGAACGGATCTTCTCCGCAGCTTTCCTTGTTAACCCTTTTTCGGAAGACCCGAGTGCTTCAAGTGTTTCACGGCCGGTCAGGCGGTAAAACTCGGTAATATCCGCGTACGCTGTTCTGGTGCTGTCATTCTGCATCTTATAATTGCTTCCGATCCTTAGATGGCTTTACCTGCTCTTGTAATTCACCGGGATTCAGGTGGATCATTTTCTACGTTTTTTAATCTCCTTGATGACCAATGGGATGATCTCAAAGAGATCACCAACGAAGCCGACATCGCAGAACTCGAATATGGGAGCGGTTTCATCCTTGTTAACGGCAAGGATTATATCTGCGGACTGCATTCCAACTCTGTGCTGAACCGCCCCTGATATCCCGCAGGCAATATAGATTTTAGGCTGAACCGTTTTACCAGTCTGCCCAACCTGGTGCGGATACGAAACCCACCCGGCGTCTATTGCAGCGCGGCTTGCACCGATAGTTCCATCCAGAAGATTCGCAAGTTCCTGCAGAAGAGCGAAATTTTCAGGACTTTTCATCCCTCTGCCCCCTGATACAATCACTTCAGCCTCGGTTATATCCACGGAGCCCTCATCAAGAGAATTGAACTCCAGCACTTCTGTTCTGCTAACAAGGTCGTTCGATGACAGCTCTATCTTCTCGATGACCCCGTCCCTGTTTTCGTCGCGATCCATGGCTTTCATAACCCTGGGCCTTACCGTTGCCATTTGAGGTCTCGTATCCGAACAAACGATAGTTGCCAGAATGTTTCCCCCGAAGGCGGGTCTTGTCTGAAGAAGACCTCCGGATTCAGGGTCTATTGAAAGCTCGGTACAATCGGCGGTAAGCCCTGTGTTCAGGTTCTTTGCGATCCTGGGCATGAGGTCGCGACCGGTAGTGGTCGCCGCAGCCAGCACAACCGCAGGTTTCTTCTCATTTATCAGCTTTTCGGTAATTTTTGAGAACGGTTCTGTCCTGAAATGTTTAAGCTGAGCATCTTCCGCAAGATATACAGTGTCCGCTCCGTAACTTATGAGTTCTGCAGGCCAGTCGCCGGCCTCTTCAGTAAGAAGAACCACCGATACGGAGCTATCGTCAGCTTCGGCAAGCCTTCTGGCTTCTCCAAGAAGCTCCAGCGTGCTGTGGTCAATCGTGCCGTCACGCTGTTCTGCAAGCACCAGAATGCCTGAATACTGATCTATTCCGGTTTCAACCGTTTCTCCGGTCCTGATGATTATTGCTCCGTAGGAGCACGATGATTCGCAGGCGCCGCACAATGTACATTCATCACTGATAACGGCCAGAGAGTCATCCATTGTTATGGCTCCGAAGGGACATGCCGGTACACATTCACCGCATCCGACGCAGGTCTCCTTGCGTACTTCAATACTTGCCATCAGTGGACCTCCGTACCAAGAAGGGAATCGACCAGAAGTGCTGCCAGCTTCTCAGGTTCACCATGATGAATTTCCCCATTTGAAATAATTTCGGGGGTGGTAATCTTGACAACCCTGGTGGGCGACCCGTCGAGACCAACCTCATGCTCGGGAAGTGCAAGATATTCCCTGCCCCAGACAGGAATCTCGATCTTGCGGGATTTCATTTTCCCTCTGAGCGAAGGAAGTCTGGGAGTATTGGCATCTTTCAGCACCGTGATAACAACAGGAAGAGAGGCTCTTATCACTTCACAGCCTCCTTCTACGTATCGCTCCGCTACAATGCTCTCCTGATTCAATTCCCGAACGAAGCCAACAAAAGTTATCTGGGGCCAGTCAAGAGAGGCTGCTATACTGGGACCGGTCTGGGCGGTATCTCCATCTATGGCCTGCTTACCGGTCATGACGATGTCTATATCACCCATTTTCTCCACTGCTTTCGCGAGGGTATGGCTGGTAGCCCAGGTATCGGCTCCTGCAAATGCCCTGTCGGAAAGAAGAATGGCCTCATCAGCTCCCATGGAAACAGCTTCCCTGAGAACCGCTTCGGCCTGGGGGGGACCCATTGTCATGACCGTGACTGTTCCTCCCAGTTCGTCTCTCCATCTCATGGCTTCCTCAAGGGCATACTCGTCGAAGGGGTTCAATATGGAGGGAACACCCTCTCGAACAAGTGTACCGCGCTCTTCATCTATCCGAACCTCGGCAGTATCGGGAACCTGTTTCACTGCAACGACTATCCGCATTTTACTACTTCCCCCTGGCGGCCGTTTCCTTTATCAGTGCAGATGCTATGACACTGCGCTGTATCTGGTTCGTACCTTCATATATCTGAGTTATTTTAGCGTCCCGCATCATTTTTTCAACGGGGTACTCCTTCATATAACCGTAACCGCCCAGAATCTGAACAGCGTCCGTTGTAACCTTCATGGCTACATCGCTGGCAAATACTTTCGCCATGGCGGATTCCTTATCGTATTTCCTTTCCCCAGCGTCTATCATCCTCGCTGTACTGTACACAAGCGCTCTCGCAGCTTCAACCTGTGTCGCCATATCGGCAAGCATGAACTGAATTCCCTGGAAGGAATCTATTCTCTGTCCGAACTGCACCCTTTCAGAGGCGTACTCAGCCGCTTCATCCAGAGCTCCCTGCGCGATACCGACGGCCTGTGCCGCCACTCCGGGTCGGGATTTGTTCAGGGTCTTCATTGCCACAAGGAACCCATGCCCTTCCCTTGCGATCAGGTTTTCTGCAGGTACCCGGCAATCCTCGAAGATCAGCTCCATGGTCGAGGATGCTCTGATACCCATCTTATCCTCTTTTTTACCGTAGCTGAACCCGGGAGTACCCTCTTCAACTATGAAGGCTGAAAGACCCCTGGTTCCTCTGGATGGATCGGTCTGGGCGATAACAGTGTATACCTGCGCTTCACCGCCGTTTGTAATCCACTGCTTGGTTCCGTTGAGTATGTAGGTGTCTCCATCTTTCACAGCTTTTGTCTTCACTCCTCCGGCATCACTCCCGGCTTCGGATTCTGTGAGAGCGAAAGCCGCAAGTTTTTTTCCTGAAGCAAGGTCGGGAAGGTACTTCTTCTTCTGTTCCTCGGATCCTGAAATAAGGATCGGCATAGCGCCCAGGGCGTTGGCTGCATAGGAAACAGCAACTCCGGCACAGGCTTTACTCAGTTCCTCGGTTGCTACCGTAAGCGCCATAGAACCGCCGCCGAACATCTCCGCAAAGCCTCCATATTCTTCGGGTATATAGATGCTGTTAAGATCACTTTCTGCCATTACTTCAATTATCTCACGGGGAAATCTGTTCTCCTCATCCAGCTCCGCTCGGACAGGCAGAATGTACTTTTCCGCTATCTTCGCGCAGAGTTCCTTCAAATCGATCAATTCTTCCGAAAGATAATAATTCACATTAAACCGTCCTCTCAAGTTTTTTCAATGCCTTTTCCGCAGCCTTTCCACAGGCTGCTCTGCGGGTGGGTCCGGTTCCTCTCCCCGCATATTCCCCCTCAATGCTGACTGTAATTGTGAAAACAGGATCATGATCCGGACCGCTCCTGCCGGTCAGTGAGTATTCCGGAAGCTTCAGTCCCTCAGCCTGACAGTATTCCTGAAGCTCACTGCGGGCATCTGAGAGTGGACCCGAATCATCTGACTGTTTCAGAATCTCCCTTACAATAAATTCCCTGGCCGACTGAAGACCAGAGTCAATGTATATGGCGCCGATAAGAGATTCTACAATATCGGCTGTCATGGATTCAAGTGCACCGCCAGAATTCACAAAACTCCTGCCTACATGAGCCAGTCTGTCAAAGCCCAGCCTTATGCCGTGCTCTGACAAATTGCCTTTCTGAACTATCCTTATCTTCCTCCTGGTCAGAACTCCCTCTGATTCGTCCGGAAACTCCGTCAGGAGAAACTCCCTTGTTACAAGTTCCAGCACAGCATCACCCAGAAACTCCAGCCTTTCATAATCGTTTCCGGGAGAGCTTGAATTTGTGACGGAACTGTGAGTCAATGCCTTCTGCAGAAGCCTGCGGTCGTTGAATCGATATTTCAGAATCTCCTCAGCCTCATGCACTCGAGTCACCGGTCATAAGATTACTTTCCTGAGTACTTCTTCAGGGCAATCGTAACATTATGCCCACCGAAACCCAGAGAATTCGAAAGGGCGTACATGATATCGGCTTTCCGTGCTTCTCCAGGAACATAATCGAGAACACAGCCTTCACCAGGGTTCTGCAGAGTAGCGGTTGGAGGCAGAATACCATCCCGCAGAGCAAAAGCGGTGAATATCGCCTCTATAGCACCTGCGGCCCCCAGCATGTGTCCTGTAACTGATTTAGTGGAGGAAACAGGGGTTCTCATAGCCTTTGCGGTGCCAAGCGCCGTTATAATAGCTTTTGTCTCGTTAATATCGTTTAGCAGTGTGGATGTTCCGTGGGCATTGATATAGCCGACATCCTCCGGTTCTATACCGGCATCCTGCATGGCAAGCTTCATTGCCCTTGCTGAACCTTCCCCGTTCTCAGCAGGTGCTGTTATATGAAACGCATCGCATGTCATTCCAGAGCCTGATACTTCAGCGATGATCCCGGCACCACGTTTCACTGCATGATCCAGTTCTTCCAGCATGATTACAGCACCACCCTCGGATAGAACAAAGCCGTCACGGTCGCGATCGAAGGGGCGGGAAGCGGTCTGGGGGTCATCATTTCGTGTGGAGAGTGCCTTGAGCTGGCAGAATCCTCCGACCCCGGTCAGCGTAAGCGGGGCTTCAGATCCGCCCGCAAGGATTGCATCCACTCTTCCCAGTTTGATCATATCAACCGCTATCGCAATGGCATGACCGCTGCTCGCGCAGGCGGTTACTGTTGAGAAATTCAGGCCCTTTGCTCCAACATCAATTCCCACTCTTCCGGCGGCTATATTGCCTATCATCATGGGGCAGAAGAAAGGATTGATCCTGCTGACACCTCGCTCCAGGGCTACTTTGTGCTCTCGTTCGAGTGTTGTAATGCCACCGATGCCAGATCCAATGATAACACCGAGCCTGGTAGGATCGATGTTATTTTCTATGCCGGATTCCGCGAAAGCTTCACGGGCGGCAACCATGGCAAACTGAGTGTACCTGTCGGTCCTCTTTGCCACTTTTCGGTCCAGGTAATCCAGCGGATCGAAATCCTTCACTTCTCCAGCAATCTGACTTGTGAAATCCTCAGGATTGACGATGGTCATTCTCCGGATT
Organism: Candidatus Fermentibacterota bacterium; assembly: GCA_030592645.1. Lineage (GTDB taxonomy): Bacteria > Fermentibacterota > Fermentibacteria > Fermentibacterales > JCC-6 > Aegiribacteria. The sequence continues at coordinate 24,875 of JAUVIR010000034.1, forward strand.
CCACATATGCCGGATATAGCGTTTTTCCAGTTCTCCGAAGCCGTCTTGCCGATAGGCCCTATCACACCGGCTCCTGTGATCACAACACGCTTTTGCATAAAATCAATCCTCTGTCCTTAAGAAGTAAACGCTTTACAATCCATCTTTACACAGTACCGCACCGCAGTGTGCAAACTGCGGTGCGACAAATACTGGAATCAACGGCTACTTATCGAGATCTTTTGCTCTGAGATACTCGATAACTTTACCGACCGTTGTAAGTTGTGTTGCTTCGTCTTCATCAATCCGAAGGCCGAAAGCATCTTCAAAACCCATGATAAGTTCGTACTGATCAATCGAGTCGGCTCCAAGATCTGTATCAAACTGAGCTTCCACTGTTACCTGCTCGGGTTTTACTCCCAGCTTGTCAATTATGATCTCGGTTACACGGCTTTCAAGTGACATATTCAAATTCCTTTCTCAAGTTGTCAATCCACCATCTACCGGAAGTACTACCCCGGTAATATAAGAAGAAACATCATCAAGTAGAAAACGAACCGCATCGGAGATATTTTCGGGCTGTCCCATTCTCTTCATCGGTACTCTGCTTGCATAGTCCTCTCTGATCTTCTCGGAAAGCTCCCTGGTCATTTCCGTCTCGATAAATCCCGGGGCTACGGCGTTTACACGGATATTCCTTGCGGCAAATTCCCGGGAGAGGGAACGTGTAAGACCCAGAAGTCCAGCTTTTGTTGATACGTAATTCACCTGTCCGGGAGCTCCAAGCAAAGCTACGACCGAAGAAATATTGACTATGGATCCTTTCTTCTGCCGCAGCATACCGCGGGAAAATGCCCTGCACATGAGGAAAGCGCCGGTGAGATTAACATTGAGGACAAGATCCCAGTCTTTCTTTTCCATTCTCATGATAAGACCATCGCGCGTAATTCCCGCGTTGTTCACGAGGCCGAACACCGGTCCCAGTTCATTCTCTATCCTGCCGGCAGTTTCCTGCACTGCATTCTCATCTGTAATATCAAGAACCCAGGGGCTGAAAGAATCTCCAAGTTTATCGGATGCCGTCGAGAGATCATCCTTCAGGACATCACAGCCCGCGACTGACCAGCCGGATCTCACCAGCTTTTCAGAGATCGAGTAACCGATACCCCTTGCTGCTCCGGTTACCACAGCAAGTCTCTTCATAATAACCCTCCCTTGTTCCTACCAGTGCAGTATCATTCCTCCCCATGTAAGCCCTGCACCGAATGCTGCAAGAACAACTGTACTTGATTCCTTTATCGTGTTATCTCTTACAGCTTCATCAAGGGCCATGGGAATGGATGCCGCGGATGTGTTGCCGTATTTCTGGATATTGATGTATACCTGTTCAGGCTTAAGTTCAAGCGCCCTGGCGGTTGCATCGATTATTCTCAGGTTTGCCTGGTGAGATACAAGAAGATCAACATCCTTCTTCTCTGTTCCATCCATTTTAAGGGCTTCCATACATGAATCATGCATAGCCCGTACTGCGTGCTTGAAAATTCTTGAGCCGTTCATCTGAATGGTATGCTCATTATTCTTAACTGTTTCGAAAGAAGCGGGCTTTCTCGTTCCTCCTGCAGGCTGCAGCAGGTGTTCTCCCAGAGAGCCGTCGCTTCCCCAGTGATACCCTCCAAGCTTCCCGCCGGGTCCCTCCGATGATACGGCAACCGCCCCTGCTCCGTCACCGAAAAGAATGCAGCTTGATCTATCGCTCCAGTTAGTGATCTTGGTCAGACAGTCGGAGCCCACAACGATCATTCTATCCATCATTCCGGATTCAATGAATGCCTTTGCCTGTACAAGTCCGTAGATAAAAGCGGTGCACCCCGCCTCAAAATCGTATGCAGGGATCTTTCCCATTCCGAGCCTGTCAGCCACCAGCGCTGCAGTTGAAGGAAAATAGTAATCCGGTGTGACAGTTCCAACAATAATGCCCTGAACATCCTCCGGCTTCCATCCCGCAACCTTCATGGCATTTTCAACCGCTACGGTCACCAGATCGGAGGTTGCTGTGGAATCGTCGGCTTTCCGGCGTTCCTTGATGCCTGTCATCTTTGTAATCCACTCATCTGAAGTGTCGATTATTTTTTCAAGATCGGCATTTGTGATTACACCATCGGGGACCGCATGTCCTGTGCCAACAATAAAAGCGTGCCTGCTCACCGTTTCTCCAATCTCAAGTTAGCGTACGACTGATCTCCTGGCGGATCCTGTCGCTTACCCCGCTCCTGTAAAAATCGCATGCAGCAACGACAGCATTCTTTATTGCCTTCGCGGTACTGCTGCCGTGAGCTACTATGGAAACTCCGTTCAGTCCGAGCAATGGAGCCCCTCCATACTCGGCCGAATCCAGTCTTTCCCAGAGCTTTGAGAAGGAGTGCCTCATTAACAGGTATCCGGCTCTGGACGCCCAATGACGTTTCATCTCCAGGTATAGTGATCCTCCAACAAGATCGGCTATCGACTCGAAGGTCTTAAGAAGAATATTACCAGTAAACCCGTCACAAACGATAACATCGGCTTCACCTTTGAGTATGCCGTCTCCCTCTACGTTGCCAAGGAAATTCAATCCGGAATCTTCCAGCATTCTGTAAACCTCCTGATTCACCTGGGGTCCTTTGGTTCTTTCATGGCCTACATTAAGCAGAGATATCCTGGGATTATCTATGCCAAAGACACACTTTGAATAAGCTTCTCCCATAAGGGCAAACTGAAACAGCTGATTTTTATTGCAGCCGATGTTGGCCCCTACATCCAGTACAACGATAGGATTATTCTGGGTTGGAATGGTTGCAGCTATTGCAGGTCTGGGAACACCTTCTATTCTTCCAAGTGCGAAGAGGCTGGCAGCCATCATGGCTCCGGTATTTCCTGCACTCACCATACCCTGTACGAGCCCTTTCTTCTGAAGCCCTGCCATGACAAGCATGGAGCTGTCAGGTTTGCTTTTAAGAGCTTCAGCAGGATGATCGTCCATAGCTATTACCTGGGATGCGTGCTGTATTGTTATCGGTAATCTGGCTCCTTTGCTTCGGGAAAGAAGCCTTGCGAGCATATCCCTGTCGCCGACCAGCTTGATAACTACATTCTCTGTAGTTGATCTGCTGCAGTCACGGCAAAACTCAACAACCCCATGGACTATCACTGAAGGGCCATTGTCCCCTCCCATAGCATCCACAGCAATAGTGATCGGCTCAGGCAACTGCGTAACCATTCAACAGGATGAAATTCAGAAGATTACCCCTCTTCCGGTGCAATAACCTGTCTGCCATCGTAGAAACCGCAGTGCCTGCAGACCCTGTGCGGAATCCGAGGTTCACCGCACTGAGGACAATTGCTGGTAGATTTCTCTTTCAGCGCATCATTTGCTCTTCGTTTATCTCTTCTTGTGGATGAGTGTCTTCTTTTTGGTACGGGCATAGTTCCTTCTCATTTCCTTGATGTCACCTCAATGACATATTATCTTTGATTTATAAAAATATGATACTTTAGAATATACTCAATTATAACATATTCCGGTACAGTCAGGAGAGCACAGCGGTTTACCGGGGATTGAGAGTAAAACCGCTTCCCGGACGGCTGCGAGTATGTCCAGCATTCCCGAGTGAGGTATTACTTCTCTCTGCTCGTCGGATGCGGGGTCCGGGGTCCAGGCGTATTCCCGGTAGATCTCCTCACTGATACTGAAAATCGTCGGCTCGAGGCATCTTGCACAGGGTGTCTGGAAATGCCCGTCAAGCGAGCCTTCGCACAGGATGGCATCGTCTCTATAATCAACTGCAAGCTCCAGTGTACCCTGCAAATCGACTGGTTCTACACCTTCAATATTCCATCTGACCTTTTCAAGCGGGATAATAAACACCCCTCTGTTCATACCCCGGGAGAGGCTCTTGAGGTCAATTACCAGATTTTCGGTATCGAGAATCATCAGTTATTCTTCATGCGGCTGAATCCTGCATTTACTTGTTCAAGAATACCATCTCTTTTTTCAGAGGTATCGGACTGGACGTATATTCTGGCAAGAGGCTCAGTACCAGACAGCCTTATGAGTACCCAGTCACCGCCTTCCAGTAACATCCGTACACCGTCTGTCCGGTCGATGGATTCAACAGCCAGCCCAGCTATCTCCGATGGATCGGATTCGAAATAGTTCTCCGTAACGTGTTCTCTGAGAGAATCGTCCAGGTGAAGATCAACTCGCGACACGTAAACCCTGCCGTACTTTTTCCAGAGATCATCCAGCTGCGCGGCAAGGCCTCTGCCTCCGGCACAGACCATTTCCGCTGCGAGGAGGCATGCCAGAATCCCGTCCTTTTCGGGAACATGATCCATAATAGAAAGACCGCCGCTTTCTTCACCTGCGAGAATCACATTGCCGCCAAGCATCTCCGCTCCAAGATATTTGAAACCTACAGGAGTTACTACGGTTTCAAGGCCGTGATCCAGAGCTACTCTGTCAATAAGGCTGCTGGTGGTTACCGATCTGACGGCAATTCCTTTATAACCTTTTACTTCTACAAGGTAATTCAGAAGCAGGGGAAGATAGTCATGAGGTGAGACAAACTTGCCATTTTCGTCGATAATCCCGAACCGGTCTGCGTCCCCATCGGTTGCCACACCCAGGGAGGCTCCGCTTGCAATTACCTGAAGTGCAAGATCGGCAGTACCGCTTTCCCCCGGTTCAGGATGCTGTCTGCCGGCAAAAAGAGGGTCTCTCTTCCCGTTAATCACGCGGACAGAAGCACCCAGATCAACCAGAATACGATCAAGAAGACCCGATCCTGCTCCGGAAAAGGCGTCGTATACGACTTTCAAACCGCTGTTCATGAATACTTCAGTGTTCAGATACTTCTGAATATCCTTAGAATAATCACTTCTGAGGTCCTTCTGAACGACTGAACCGGAACCTATTTCAGGTTTTTCTCCGGCTTCAATCAGTTTTTCAATCGAGGTTGTCAAGTCGCTGTCAGCGGGACCGCCATGCCACGGGCTGAATTTTATCCCGTTGTAAAGCGGAGGGTTATGGCTTGCTGTGAAATTGATTACACCGCCGTGGTCACCCTTTCTGCAGGCGTGAGAGAGAACAGGTGTAGGGCAGGGTCCGTGAGAAAGTAAGACTTCGAATCCGTATCCGGCCATCCGGTCGGCTGTAGATTCCGCGAGCTCCGGAGAGAGAAACCTGCAATCACCGCCAACTACAATACTGTTTCGTCCTTCCCTCAGCAGCTGCAGTCCGATTGCATCTACAACGCAGTTAACCCTTTCCCAGGTGAATTCCCGCGCGATAATACCTCGCCAGCCGGAGGTCCCGAATGTAATTTTCACTACTCTCCGTCTCTGAAATACTGCAGGGCTCTCTGGACCGTTTCATCGTGAGGACTCATCATTCTATAGTACATTTCCCGATCCCATGTTCTCGCTGCTATCTCAGTGAAAAGGGAGCGTTCTATGTAAAACAGATTATCGGTGAATTCTCCATCCTCCCATTCAAAGCCCTCTTCAGTGAGATAGCTTCTGAAATCTGCAACACATGCGCTGTCAGGCCAGAAATCAGCTTCAATATCCTGCTCAAGTACATAATCTGTGGCATATTTGAAGAACGCTGATGCAGCGTAAAGCTCAATGGGCAGTGAGCCGGATATCTCGTGCGATTCCACCGTAATATCGGGTACTATCCCCCAGTTTTCCAGAGTATCCTCGGAGCCTCCATTCATGAAATCATCGTTCAGTGTCCTGTCAATACTTCTGCCATCAGGAGTGAAATACCTTGCTGTGGTCAGTTTTACTCCGTAATGGCCTAGGTTTGGAAATTCACCCAGATCCATCAGGGTCTGAACAGATCCTTTTCCGTATGTTCTGCTTCCGATGAGGATAGCTGCATTGTTATCCTGAAGCGCGCCGGCGACTATCTCAGATGAACTGGCACTTCCTCCATCGACCAGGAGAACAAGATCACCGTCGAAACTTATTCTGGCTGTCGTATAATAATTATCTTCACCAACTGCATTTCCTCTGGTGGAAACAACCAGCGTACCGGACGGAAGAAAGAAATCGGCTACATCAACAGCTGCGGTAAAGAGCCCTCCTGCGTTTCCCCTCAGATCAAGTATCAGATTCTCAGCTCCCTCCTCCACAATCTCCCTCAGGGCATTCCTGACTTCCTTCTGAGTCTCTTCCCCAAACCTGGAAAGGCGAATGTATCCAGTCTCGTCATCTATCATGAATCCGGCAGGAACGGAGGGAAGATCGATTACATCCCGCTTAATTTCAAAACTGATGGAATCCGGCAGCCCGGGCCGGACAACGGTAAGATCAACCGTGCTACCCCTGGGACCTCTTATCTGCATTACAGCTTCAGTTGTTGTAACGCCAAACGTTGAAACTCCGTCGATCTCAACGATCTTATCTCCGGCCTTCATGCCGGCCCTGAAAGCGGGAGTACCCTCGACGGGTGATATGACCGTAAGCCATTCATCCCTGATACCGATGGTTATTCCAACCCCCTCGAAGGAGCCGGACAGCTGTATCCGAAGATTTTCGTAATCGTCGGGGCTCAGCAGGATACTGTTGGGATCAAGGGATTCCAGCATTCCCCGCAGGGCAGCTTCTATGAGTTCCTGTGAATCAACTGAGTCCACATAGGTTATGGTTGTTCTTGAGAACACGTCCATGAAAAGTTCAAGGGAGGAATTTGCGGAAACGGAGTCGTACGCTATGGCGGAGGGAAGAATCATCAATCCGCCGGCGACCATAAGACCTGTGGCAAGAACTACAGTAACCCAGCCTGGCAGAAATTTTTTCATTTATCTGTCTCCCTCGTCATTTTTCCTGAAATCATATTCAAAACACTGTCAATAATAAGTCGATCCTGAACATCCGGTTCCTGCGATGCATCAATAACAAAATATCTTGGCTCATTCGAAGCCAGTTCGAGGTAGATCTGTCTTACGCGTCTGTGGAAAGAGATTTTCTCCAGTTCTATTCTATCCTTCTCCCTTCCCTGTCTTCGCAACCGCGCGAATCCTTCCTCAGGGTCAAGATCAAGAAGAATCGTCAAATCCGGCATAAGACCACCTGTAGCAAGGCTGTCAGCTTCCTTGACAGGTTTCGCAGGAAGACCGCGGCCCCCTATCTGATAAGCATAAGTGGCATCGGAGTAGCGTTCACAGATAACATTAATGCCCTTCTGCAGCGCCGGTCTGATAACAAGATCAACATTTGATGCTCTTGATGCAAGGTACAGCATAAGCTCGGTGAGTGGTGATATCAGGAGTTCCGGGTCGAGAAGGAGCGAGCGGATCCTCTCGGAGGCCGGAGGACCTCCCGGTTCCCGAGTATGCAGAACTGAAATCCCGCTTCGCTCAAGCCTGCCTATAAGTTCCTTGCACCGTGTGGATTTACCGGCTCCCTCAACTCCCTCAAAAGTGATGAAGCTTCCATGGGAGCCGGCACTGATAGCCTTCAAGATCTATTTCTTTGGCTTCTTTTCGGAAGCCTGTTTCTCCTGGTGATACTGTCCGATATAATCTTCTGTCATTCTCCTGCACTGATCATCGTAATACTGAACAGGAGGTGATTTGAAGAAGTACGATGAGGGAGCTTCGATGGCTCCGGAAAGACCGTTATCCAGGGCAAGTTTTGCGCACCTTACAGCATCGATTATCACTCCGGCGGAATTCGGGCTGTCAATTACTTCAAGCTTGGCTTCGATGGTAAGAGGAACATCTCCAAAGCTGGTACCCTCCATCCTGATGTAGCACCATTTTCTGTCATCAAGCCATTCGATGTAATCGCTGGGGCCAATGTGCACGTTTCGAGGATCAAGACCACCTGGAAGCTGGGAGGTTACAGCATTGGTTTTGGATATCTTCTTGCTTTCAAGTCTTTCCCTTTCGAGCATATTAAGGAAATCGGTATTTCCGCCGACATTCAGCTGGTAGGTACGATCGAGCCTTACGCCCCTGTCTTCGTAAAGACGGGTCATCACTCTGTGAAGTATTGTTGCGCCGACCTGGCTCTTGATATCATCACCGAAAACGGGAAGCCCGCGATCCCTGAATCTCTTCTGCCAGTACGGTTCGCGTGCAATGAAAACCGGTATGGCGTTCACAAATGCACAGCCGGCATCAAGGATCTGTTCCACGTACCACTTAGTCGCCTCTTCGCTGCCGACAGGCAGATAACTGACTACCACATCGGTTTTTGTCTCTTTGAGTATTCCGACTATATCGGATGTGGGTCCGGGTGCCTTCTTAATGACTTCCTTGAGATACTTTCCAAGGCCGTCGTGTGTCATTCCCCTGTGTACTTTGACTCCTATTTTCGGTACATCACAGAGTTTGACCGTACAGTTCGGATCTGCAAGAATGGCTTCACTGAGATCTTTTCCAACCTTTGTAATGTTGATGTCGAACGCGGCTGAAAACTCTATATCACTAATGTGATATCCTCCCAGATTCACGTGCATGAGACCGGGAACCTTTTCACCATCCTTTGCGTTCCTGTAGAACTCCACGCCCTGAACCAGGCTGCTGGCGCAGTTTCCCACACCTATAATCGCGACTCTCACTTTTTTTGACATTCATAGCCTCCCTGAATGGATAGAACAAATAAAAACGGATAACCGGGATATCATTCCCTAATCAAGTGAAATCCCTCTACCGTCCCTGAGTACTTTAGCAAACCGCTGCCCCGCAGTAAACCATGATCCTGTTGCAAGGACTATCAGAGTAATCACAAGAGCCTGTGTGCCCCATAATCCTGCGGCCACAAGGCCGGCTATGAGCAGTACAAGCCTTTCCATCCGCGTAAACACCCCCACAGAACATGAAAGGTTAAGACCTTCGGCCCTGGCCCTGATGTAGCTTACCATAAACGACCCTCCCAGTGCTGCCGGCACAAGGTAAACCAGAATATGGTGAGCTTCTCCAGCTTTTCCAGCAATGAGTGCCCCGAAAATAAGAACTTCCCCAATGCGGTCACAGCATGAATCAAAAACCGCGCCTGCCTTGCTTGCCAAGTTCTTCCTTCGCGCAATTTCACCATCAACAGCATCCAGAATGCTGCCGGCAATAAAAAACGCGACTCCGATAATAAATTTCCCGTCCCATATAAACCATGCCGCAACGGCTGTAACGAGAAGCCCCATGGTAGTTACCGAAAAGGGTCCCATGCCAATCGCCACCAACAGCCTGACCAGGGGAAACAGTAGTTTTCTGCCAGCATTTCTTATATTCTCCAGGTTTACAAACCTCCTGGAATCTGTTCCGCAAGACATTGAAAAATAGAAACAGCATAAGTCATCGTCAATTAAAGAATTCCGATGTCAGTACCGCTCCGCCAACAACTAAAGTTATCTCACCGCGGATTTTCCTGTTACAGAAATATTCCGCAACTTCCGTAATGTTCCCACGCACGTATTCTTCATGGATTTTCGTCATTTCCCTGGCAACACATACGGGGCGATCACCGAAGACACCTCTCATCTCTTCCAGATACTTCAGGAGATGATGAGGACCAACGTAATATACAATAGATCCGCTGTAAGTGGACATCTCTTCAAGCCGACGAGTTCTGGCTCCCTTCTTTCTCGGGAGAAACCCCTCAAAGGAAAACCTGTCAACCGGAAGCCCCGAAGCCACAAGGGCGGTTATGACCGCTGACGGCCCTGGAATGACTTCTACGCTGTGCCCCCCCCTGATGGCAGCACTTACCGCCTTGTAGGCAGGGTCTGAAATCCCTGGCATACCGGCATCCGAGACCAGAGCGACAACGGCGCCGGCGTTCAGAAATTCCTCTATCTGCGGTATCCTGCCGGCCACGTTATGGTCGTGGTAACTGTAAAGTTTTTTTCTGTCATTCACGAACCTTGCTGTACGCCGCGTATCCTCCGCCATTACTACATCAGCGTTCTCTATCGCTTCCTTTGCTCTTGCTGACATATCGGAAAGGTTTCCTATAGGAGTGCCGACAAGAACGAGCTTCCCCTCACTGACCTTTGTTTTCATTCCGTTCCCTCGTCCGGTCCAGAAGCCGCTGCTGAAGGTCATGAACCCTCCGCGTAAGCTTCTCCGTCTCCCCGGGATTCCTCCTGAGGATAACGTCCAGAACATCACCCTCCCCCGAATCCTCCGGCAGGTGCTCTGCAGGCAGAAGCCACATGTGGCCATCAGGTGTTACCAGAACCGCAATTCCCTCCTCGATCCTGTCGAGGGAAACCAGTATTATTTTTTCGTCAGCCATATTCCTCCATTCAAACTGAAATATACTGTCAATGGGAATTTCTTCCGAATCATCATCGCCTTCATTCACCGGGTCTTGTTCAGCAGATAGGCTCCCTGCAGCCTCAGCCACTGCTTGTGGGGTTTCACATTACCTTGAATACTCTCAACGGTCTTCCAGAATTTTGTTGAGTGGTTTCTGTGCCGCAGATGAACCAGTTCATG
>JAUVIR010000001.1 GCA_030592645.1 Candidatus Fermentibacterota bacterium
AGCTGTTCATGCGTCGCACTCGGCTGTATGCCTTAATCCATACGCAGCTTCCATTCTGAAGGGATCCTATCCGGATGGCGGAATTCTGACCATAGGCCATCCACTGAGCCCTCTTCCTGAACTGGAAGTGCTGTCCAAACCGTTTCCCCTTTCTTTCGGAATGATCGGAACCAATTATCACGGCAGGAATCTTGAGAAGATTGTAGAGGCGATTGAGCTTCTCAGAATCGATTATCCGGATGCCGGGCTTGTTCTGATAGGCGGAAATTACCCCGAAGAGCTGCCGCAATGGGCCATCAGAACAGGCAGACTTGAAGAGCCCGAATATCAGAGCTGGATAAGAACGCTGGATTATGTTTTCGATGTCAGATATCCGACATGCGGCGAGACATCTGGCAGCCTCTTTGAAGCGATGAGGGCAGGTATACCATCCATTGTAACAGCAACTGGGTCGTTCAATAACATCCCATCCGATGCGGTGATAAGGGTTCCACCTGACAGTATCGTTCAGGGTGTCTGCGCTGCAGTCCGGCTGCTAGAGAGCAGGCCGGAATTAAGGAATGCACTCTGCAGGAACGGAGCCCGATACGCAACTGATACAGGCTCAATTGTGAGGCTCGAAGCGGACTGGAAAAGAGTTCTACAACTCGCGGGAAAGCGTTCTTCCGATTATCCCCCAGCGGATAATTCTCATTCGAGCTCGCCGGCATGGCGCGAACCTCCAGATGGCTTCAAGAGGGATATCAACACCCGGCCGGTAAGCTGGAAATTCACCGGTAAGGCAGAGCTCGAAGGCCCGCAGTCCTGTTCAGGAGCGATGGTAACGGCATGGGGAGAGGGTACTGCAGGAGGTGTAGAGCTTAAAAGTGAGCCGGAAGTTATTAACCTGGATGGCCGAATCGTACATTTCACCGGTAATGGATGGGTCTCGAATGTTATCTGGAAATAACAACCTCAAAGATACTGAAGAGGGACACGCAGATATTCGTGTTCTTTTCGATATCAGTATCGTTCCGCATGCAGTCGGGGGAGTATCCAGATACCTTTTATCGGTTGCGGGAGCCCTTCTGACAGTCGCTGATTCTCTTGGAATCGATTTTCACCCACTGGATGTTCCCGCGGCGCATCCCGGTGTCCCCGGACCTGAAATAGACTCTCTTCTCCTTGATACTCCTTTTTACCTGAAAATCCCTTTCTTCAGAAGACTACCCATTCGAAAAAGATGGGAAGAGAGATCGCGAAGCAGACGGCTTCGCAAAATCGCCGGAGGAAATGCGATATTTCATCACAGCGGCGTACAGCCAGAGTATCCACAGGGAAGCATATCAGTTATAACCGTGCACGATCTCTCAGCGCTTGAAAACCCTCAATGGCACAGGAATGAAACGGTTGCATTTGCCGAGAAGGAAGCCCGGCTGATAGAGGGCGGGTCTTCAGTCATGACCAGTTCGGAATGGACCAGGCGGCGGGTTATGGATTATTTTGCATTGCCTCCGGAAAGGGTATTTTCCGCGGGAGGAGCTGCGTGCAGCATATTCTCACCGGGGATACCCTCCTCCGAAGTAATGAAAGAGCTTGATCTCGAACCCGGGAGATATTTACTTCATGTGGGAAACTTCGTACCAAGAAAGAATATTCCGTTCCTGCTGGATGTATACGGAAGATCAAGAGAAAAAGGTGTTGAAATCCCTCTTGTTCTCGTAGGAGCCGGTGGATGGGGGGATGTAGCGGTTGATGAGGGAGCGGGAGTGAGGGTACTGAAAAACCTTTCTGACAAAGCTTTAGTCGAATTGTACCGCGGAGCCAGAGCACTTCTTTATCCAAGCACCTTCGAGGGGCTTGGCCTTCCGGCTCTCGAAGCTTTCGCATGCGGTACTCCTGTCATATCAAGCAATGCAACTGCACTTGCAGATACAGTTGGGAAAGACGGCATTCAGCTTGACCCGGATGCTCATCAGGCATGGGTCGGGGAGATCACCGCGCTGGAGGAACCGCAGAGGGTTGATGAACTCAGAATAATGTCTTCAGCAGCCGTGAGGAAGGACTGGAACGATATAGCGAGGGGCATCTGCGGTTTCTACAGGAGAATATCACGATCATGAAAATACTGCATCTTGTCCATAGATCCTGGCCTTATCATGGAGGCGCGGAACGCTACGTTCTCGAACATGCGCTTGCAGGAAAAAGATGGGGGCATGAGTCAGTTATCTGCACAACAGACGCATGGGATATGTCCTGGCTGGTTTCGCGATCCGGACTGCATATTCAGAGAAAGATGGATATCTGGAATGGTATTGAAATAGTCAGGTTTCCTGTCCTTCATCCTCCTGTGCAGAATGTATTCCGAGCTGTGCTGAGGCGGATAAGTAAATGCGGTCCCGATAGATACTATTACCCTAATCCATTTATACCTTCACTTCACCGCTGGCTTTCAATCGACAGAGGATTCGATTTCGTGCATGCCAACGCTATGCCTTTCATGCTTTACGAAGGACGGCGATACAGTGAAAAATTTGGAAAGGGCCTTGTTTCAGTGCCTCATGCCAACGTTGGCGAGAAATACAGAAGGGTAAAGGCGCTGCACTATTTCAGCGGCTGCCAGAAGAGGATTCTGCGAAACAGTTCTTTTGTCGCAGCGCAGAGCCAGTTCGAGAAAGGGCTGTACACCGAGATGGGAATACCCGAAGAGAGGATTCATATCTCGGGCAGCGGGATAGACCCTTCAGAATTCGCAGGCGGCAGCGGAGAGAGGGGATTGAAACGGCTCGGAGTGAAGGGACCTGTTATTCTAAGCCTTACAGCCCACTCACTGGACAGAGGAACAGCGCATATCATTGAGGCGTGCAGGATTCTTCTGAAGAAAGGCCGGGATTTTACCCTGGTTCTTGCCGGTCCCGTTCTTCAGGACGTTGAAGATTACATCGATTCTGATAAGAAACTCTCGGAGGAGTTTGGTGATAAGCTCGTTTTAACGGGGTATGTAAGCAGAGAAGATAGAATAGATCTTCTTTCAGCAGCGGATATTGTCCTTCTTCCTTCGAGGCTGGACTGTTTTGGTATCGTGGTTTTAGAAGCGTGGGTATCAGGAAAACCGATCATAGGGTGCTGGTCTGGAGCGATGCCCGATATCATCAGCGACGGCAGGAACGGATTCCTTGTATCATGGGGTGATATTGCCACACTTACGAACAGGATAGAGATACTGCTGGATAACAGAGCACTTGGACTCGGAATGGGCGAAAACGGCCGGAAGAACGTACTTGAAAGATGGACCTGGGAAAAAGTTACCGACAGATTCTACAGACGTCTTTCACAATGCTGCCCGGAAGCGAGCAGTCCATGAAGAAAATCACTGCTGTTGTGGTTACATGGAATTCATCAGGATTGATTCCGGATCTCACAAAAACGATCAACGGTATTGAATCGCTCTGCAATATCGTGATATCCGATAACGCTTCGGATGATTCCACGGTTGAGCTCGCATCGAAAATGCTTCCCGATGCTGAAATACTAAGAAATGAGATGAACGGCGGCTTCGGGTACGGGAACAACAGGGCCATTTCGATCTGCAATACGGAGTACGTTCTGTTTCTCAATTCCGATGCTTCAATTACTGCATCATCACTGGAGAAGCTTGTCAGTGCCCTTGAGAATAACCCGGGAGCTGCAGGGGTGCAGCCCCTTGTCAGGCTCTGGGGATGGCCGCTTATCACACTTAGTGCCGGAGCGGCCATGACCGAGTACGCGAGGGGCTACGACTTCGATTTCATGCATTTCCAGCCTTCACCTATCAGTTCAACGGTAGGGGTACCATGCATAACTGCGGCATTATCTCTATTTAGAACGGATGCGCTCCAAAAAGCAGGTGGATTTGATGAGAACATCTTCATGTATTACGAAGATGTGGATCTATGCCTGCGGCTGCGGGGGATGGGGTATTCATTTCTGCTGGAACCCGGGGCTGCTGGCATGCACAGAATGGGCGCCTCAAGCAGCAGAAGGCTTGCGGAAAAGTGGGAACTGGAGTCGTCCGCATATTTAACAAGAAAGTTTCTTGGCGGCACAGGCTGCAGTCTACCCGATTACTGGAAAAGAACGGAGTTGAGAACAAGGATATCCTGCATGCTGAAGGGAAAACCATGGCTATGGAGGCTTGCCGTACTTCGCAGTGCCCGGAAAATGGAAACAGCATCTTCAGCACTACCCGATGAGATCCTTATGAACCTGCTTGCGCCAAGGCCCCTTAGAATGCCTCATGCAAGGCCGCATAACACCTCTATCGGGCCATTTTCCCGGAGTAATGTTATCGAGGGCCCCGGATGGAGGGGCACGAGAACTGACAGCTGCGGTTTCGGCTGTATGGAGGTGCCCCGGAATGAGGGAACACTTACATTGCAGATTCGATCATGCAATATTCCCGGATCAGTTGCCTTGTGGTCTGGAAACGGTGCTGGATCAAGGGTATTCCTGAATGCTGGACAGAAACGTGAAATGACCGTTGCGGTCCCGCACGGTGTTAGAAAACTTTATCTGGTTCCTGACAGGAGTGAACAGATAATTGAGCTTGCAAATGTCACATACACTTAAAACCAGGCTGTTATTCGCGTTATCAGCTTCTCTAGCTGTACTTATACTGCGTGGATTTTCGTTCTTCACACTGGCTGTGTGTCTCTATGCAGCCGGAACAGCCCTGATAAAAGGACCTCTTCCCATTACTGTTTCAGCGATCATTCTTGGAGGTCTTTCATTACTTATCGCTGTCGGAAGCGGGGGACCTGCGCTGATCATGATCGGCGCTCTGCTTGCAGTTGTACTGTCCGAATCTCCCGCCTCAAGGTACCTGTTCTGCATTTGCGCGGCGGCTATTCTGATAGAAGGCTCAATTGTGGGGTTACTTCCCATTATAGCGGCTCTGTTCATCGCTTCGCCCGTTAACAGGGATAAGTGGAGAACAGTTATCCTCGCAGGAGGGGTTCTTCTAATGCTGATAATCACCGGCATACCCTCAGCGCGGGAGAATCGTTTTCTTGTACTGCAGGAAGCTCTTTACCCGGAGGCTGTTGTTTGGCACCTGCCGGCAGAACTGAATCTGGGAATGCCTGAATTGATACTGAAAGCTCCGGGAAAAGAAGCTGTGAGTTTGAGGCTGGAAGTTTCGGCGGGGGGAGTAAGGGATAACGATCCTGTGGGCTATGTAACTTCCGCCCTGAGAAGAGTTCCTGTTTATCCTGGAGAGAATACACTGATAATTGAAGACCCTGAATTCCCGGTATCGATTCGGATATGCCGCTCATGGAAACTCTTTTCACATCCCGTTATCCATTTCTATTCAGCGGAGGCCGCGATTTGATAAACCTCAGAAGGTTATTTGAAGGCAGATCAGGGATGATATTCCATGCCCTTTCTTCAATACTGGTTTTCTTCATCTGGCGTATTACCGGAATGCCTTCTCCGGGGGTACTGGGAAGGCTCATACCTTTATCCTGGCTGATAACGGCATCAGTATACGGGAAAGGTGGAATCCCAGGGTTATCCAGATACCTTATCGCGGCTTTCATACTCTTCTCACTTTTCTGGACTCTGGATCCGGGGTTTGAGTTTATCGCAGCCGCGTTCGGACTTATGGGGATATTCCCCGGTCTTCTTGCTTTGTCTTCCAGAAAATTCGGGATACAGCTGGCGCTCCTGCCGCTTATTCCCATTATTCTGCTTCTGGTTCCATTTACCGGCGATGAACCCCACTTCGCTTCAATAACCGAGCGTCTGATCACTTCAGGAACCGGCAGGTTCAATGAATTTTCAAGCCAGATGGGTGATCCCGGTGGAGGCATCACACATCATCAGAGCTTCTATCCGGCACTATTGATACCGGGATATCCGTTTTCTGTACCGGGTATCAGAGGAATGAATCTTCTGTACGCTATGGCGGCGCTGGTATTTATGTCAAAACTGTTCAGGGATTCAGGTTATAAGAACTGGAAGCAACTCACAGTATTCGGATTTCTGCTCATACCCGGTTCCAGTATTCTTGGGCTTGTATATCCGGGGTGGCTGGCACTTGCTGTTTTCCTCGGTGGCGTTTACTCATACATCCGATCGAAAAACACAGCCTGGATAATAGCCGCAGCAATGGCGCTCGTGCTTATTAAATTTCGTTTCATCGGCCTGTCAATCGGTCTTCTTGCCGCACTCCTGATAGAATCAAAAGGAAGGAAAAGAGTATTCCTTTCAGTTGCCTTCGTATGCATTGCAGCAGGGGGTTTGCTCTTTGACTTATTGATACTTAACGGAAGGATATTCTGGGTCAGATACGGAAATCTGGCGTTTATTAAAGTAATAATTCTCCAGCCGCTCTATAGAACACCGGAAGTCCTCATAGCTGCCGGATCTTCACTTATCGATATTGAAAGCGGTCTGCTCCCGAAAGCGCCATGGGTACTTGCGGGATTAGCTGGATTGCATATGCTGAAAAGCTCTAACAGGAAGATGTTCTTATGGCTCGGCCTGCCCGCCCTCTGCTATTTCCTCATTCTTGTTTTCTGGAACCCTAACGAGTGGAGCGGTATGCCCACACCAACCGGAAGGATGCTTCTACCGCTCCTTCCAGTTCTTCTTGCATCACTCGGGCTCATTATGAAGAGAAAAGGTGTGCGAATACTGGTCTGGGTCTCTCTGGGTATATCGGCTCTCCTGTTCACACATCCTTTTCTGCGGTTCAATACAGCCGATGGTTCCGATTCGCTGGTGGGAAGAGTATTCGGATATTTTGGTAACTTAGGTGAATTTCTGCCCAGCGCTGTAAGACTCGATATTGCAGTATTCGCCGGGTTTATGATACTTGCCGGAATCATTATTGTGCTCTTTAGAGTTAGAAGCAGATACACGCAATACACTATCGCTTCAGCCTTCCTCCTGATCTGCGTTTTCGGAGGGCTGGAGAGGAATTCATATGAAGCCGAGGACATCCAGCCCGAATATCGTAACTATTGTACTATTTACCCCGATGAATCGGATCTTGAATTAAGGAAGTTCTGGTTTTTTTCAAGAGAGAAAATGCTGAGGCTTTCCCAGAAGGATGACGCAGTTATTCTGCCCATTCCCCAGAATGCTGGAGATTCTCTGGAACTGACAGTAATCTACCGTTCTTTATCCTCCGGAGCAGAGTCAGGTATAGAGGTTTCATCTGGAGAGTGGTGTGATTCTGTATATGTAACATCCGAAGTTATGGAAACTCCCGGATGGGTTCGTATCATGAGGAATACCGATCTTCCTTTAATGCCGGAGAATCTGCAGAATATTCGATCTGATTTTATTATTCCATTAGCAGATTGCGGGGACAGCATCCGTATAACGGCACTCGGACTGGACGGCAGGCATGGAAGGTTTCAGGGAATCTATCTTGACAGGATACTTGTAAGGTAAATAATTACCATAAAGGAGATCCATTGTCAAAGAAATTCATCATAGGTGTAGAACTACTGACGGGACTTGTAATCGGAGCTGCCGCTGCAGCTGTTGCAGTTTCCTTCATAATCGTATTTCTTGTGGACAGGGACCAGGCAGCGCAATCCGGTTACATGGCTACAGCAACAGCTTATGCGATAAGCAATTCCATAAATGTTTCCAATACTCTGGACAGTTTTGAAAGCATCACTGAACCGATAATCCAGACAGGAGGCATAGAAGCCGCAGTAATACTTGATTCTTCCGGTGAGATGATAGCAGGTGTCGGGATATCCTCCCCAGAAGAGATGCCTGTTCCGGCACAGACAAGTAACTGGTATTTCGTACAGCAGCCCCGAACTGACTTCCTAATCGGGGTCAAACCCGGCAAGTCCTCGATTTCCACGATATACAGGACACTCATAATAGGGCTTGCAGCACTTACCGCTGCCATGGCAGTACTGGCATTTTTTACACCCCGATACCTTACCCGGACCCTGATTCACCCTTTGAGGGGGATACTGTTTGAAGCTGATCGTTTCAGCAGCGGGAGCGGAGCCGATCCGGAAGCTGCCGGTGCCTCTTTCCACCGACTTGTGGAGCTTCTTCACGAAAGGGAGCAGCAGCTGAACGAACTGAGAGAAAAGGCTGAACAGAGGGCGGACAGAGTGGAAGAAAGATCAGGCGCGATTCTATCGGTACTGGGGTCGGCAGTATTAGCAATTGATGGAAACGGTAACCTTTCACTCTTCAACAAGCAGTCTGAAGAACTGTTTGATCTCAGTGATGATGATATCATGAAGGAATTTCCGTGGGAGAGAACCACTGTTGCGCTTAAGCTTAAACCCCTTCTTCTTTCAATGAGCAGGAAGGGGAACACATCTTCCGAGTTTCAGGTCAGGGATAAAAATGCGAGAACTGATAGAATGTACAGTATCGAAATATCCCGATCAAGAGATGATGATATAGCTCTGCTTGTCACTGATGTAACCAGAATAAGTGAACTGGAAAAGAAGATTGCCGATGAGACAGCTATGGCGGACATCGGGGCAGCGTCTGCCGGGATATCCCACGAAATGGGAAACACACTATGTGCTTTGTCCGGGTTTGTAGATCTTCTTGCCAGAGGACATTCGGATGAAAGAACTCTGAATATTCTATCCGAGGTGAAAAGGGAAGTCGATTCAGCGCAGGAGAGGATAAGTTCCCTCGGACACTTTGCCAGATCCCCCGAACCGGTTTCCGCAAATCTGAGCAGGGATGATATTTACTCCGTCTGCAGGGAAGCCTGCAGACTGGACAGTGATAGATGCTCCGTTAACATCTCGCTGAATGAAATCTCAATTAAAGCGGACAGAAGACTCCTGAGATCCTGCATCTGCAATATCGTTAAGAATGCTATCGAAGCTGATCAATCCTCAGAAATAGAGATATCAATTAAGAGGAACGATGATGACCTCATTATTTCAGTTGCGGATACTGGACCGGGTCTTTCACTCGACAGTGAGGAGATCTTCAGGCCTTTTCGAACAACTAAGAACAGAAGCAGCGGAAATATGGGACTCGGTCTTTCCGTCAGCAGGAGAATAATAAAGTCAATGGGCGGAGAACTCCTGGGTGAGAACAGAGAAGAAGGAGGAGCCCTCTTCACTATTCTGTTCCCGATTCAGTGAATATCAGGAGGTGAATGATATCGAAAGGATTCTGCTTATAGAAGACAAACGCGCAATGCGTAACATGCTCACAACTGCCCTTGATGAAGATGGATGGGATGTAACCGCTGTATCTTCGGGAACCGAAGCGCTGAAGATGATCAAGAGCTGCTCTTTTGACATTCTGCTGAGTGACATATGCCTTCCAGGAAGCATCGACGGGATGGATATCCTCAGAAATTCAAGAGAATTCAATCATGGAACACCGGTGATTCTCATGACAGCATTCGGTACAGTTAACCTTGCCGTTGAAGCGATGAAGGAGGGCGCAAGGGATTTTATCACAAAACCCTTCGATCTCGACGACTTGCTGTCATTACTCAGAAGGTATGTGCATTCAAAAGGAACCGAAATAATAGGTTCTTCTCAAGCCCTTCTTTCGACACTCATAAGAGCATCGAAGGGTGCTCAGACAGATCTGAATATTCTTGTGCTGGGTGAGAGCGGTACGGGCAAAGAGCTTCTCGCAAGAATGATTCACAGGGAAAGCGCATGTTCGGATGGACCTTTCGTACCTGTCAACTGTGCTGCCATACCTGCTGATCTTATGGAGAGTGAACTCTTCGGGGCTGAAAAAGGTGCTTATACAGGAGCAGATCGAACACGGCCGGGCAGGTTCGAACATGCCCAGGGCGGAACGATCTTTCTCGATGAGGTTGGGGATCTCGGCACTTCATTACAGGGCAAACTTCTAAGAGTACTTCAGGAAAGGGAATACACCAGAGTGGGCGGATCAGAGATCTTCCACACAAATGCCAGAGTCATTTCAGCGAGCAACAGAGAACTCAAGGAGGAAACAGAAGCGGGCAGATTCAGAAAGGACCTTTACTTCAGAATCGGAGAGTTCCCTGTAACACTTGCGCCGCTTCGGGAGCGGGCTGAGGATATACCTGATCTTGCTAAACACTTCCTCAGACAGTCCGGGCACCGCGATGTTATCGTTACAGATGACGCGATGATCAAACTCAGGGGATACCAATGGCCCGGTAATGTCAGACAGCTGAGAAGTATCGTTCTGAGGGCTGCAGCTCTCGCGGATAATAGTATCATCGACGCAGGGATACTCGAGATAGATGATACGGTCTCCGCTGAAGGACTTCTGGAGGAATCTGCAAGGGCAGCGAAGCTTCGCGAAGAAGAAATGATTACAAGAGTACTGAAGGAGACCTGCGGAAACAGGAAGAAAGCTGCCGAAATACTCAAAGTCAGCTACAGAACTCTGCTTTCGAGACTTAAGGAATTAGGTCTTTAGTGGCAGGTAGTCGGGGTCGGACGTCACTTGCGACACTTGCAGATCAATACAAGTGTCGCAAGTGACGTCCGGCCCCCTGTCGAATATGTTCACGCATACTTTTTAATCACCCATTTAACAATTCCTGGATATGAGCACTAACACGTATAATGCAAGGAGATCTGTCTCAACGTGATAAAAACAATGGAAGAGATGACAGCATCGGATTACAAGGCGATAGGACTTCGCAGCGGACTTGAGATACATCAGCAGCTCGATACGGCTAAAAAGCTCTTCTGCCGTTGTCCGGTGCTTCCCTATTCCGATGTTTACGATGCCAGGATACTCCGTCATATGAGACCAACACTTTCGGAGCTTGGTGAATACGACGGGACAGCTCTTATGGAGTTTAAAACCAGGAAAAACATTACCTACCAGATAAATACTGATACGATATGTACTTACGAAATGGATGATAATCCTCCTTTTGAACTTAATCCGAAGGCTCTTGATATCGCTCTTGAGATAACAATGCTCCTGAACTGTAAACTTGTAAGCGAGATCCATATTTTAAGGAAGCAATATCTTGATGGTTCGATACCTGCGGGTTTTCAGAGGACAACTCTTCTGGGAGTTGACGGCTGGATTCCGTTCGGGGACAGGCGGATCACCATTATCCAGCTTGGACTTGAGGAGGACGCATGCCGGGAAGTAAGCGACAACGGGCATGAACGGGTCTATCTTACCGACAGGCTTGGAATACCGCTTATAGAGACTGTAACAGCCCCGGATATGACCACTCCTGCAGAAGTGGCTCAGGTTGCCGTTATACTGAGTAATCTTGCACGCGCTTCGGGAAAGGTCAGAAGAGGGATAGGTGCTGCAAGGCAGGATGTGAACGTATCTGTAGCCGGCGGATGCAGGGTTGAGATAAAAGGTGTTTCTCGGATTCCCACAATACCTCTCCTTGTTCATAACGAAGCCTTCAGACAGGTATCTCTGCTTGAGATCAAGAGTGAATTGTCCGATCGTGGAATAACCGCTTCCACTTTCAGCTCGGAGTCTTTCGATGTTACCACCGAACTATCAGGAACTTCCTACAGGTATGCAGCTGAAGCTCTGAAGAAGGGGTTTGAATTACGGGCAGTTGTTTTCAGGGGATACCGCGGGTTATTTTCAAAGATCACACAGCCCGGTCATACCTTTGCTCGCGAGATATCCGATAGAGTACGTGTGGTCGCATGTCTGGACAGCCTTCCTAATATCGTTCACGACGGGGAGGAAGGTCACAGTTTCTCTCCCAATGAATGGGAGATATTGAGAAAAGTTACAGGCGCAGGGCAGGAAGATGCCGTTATTGTAGTCTGGGGATCGGCTGATGATATTGAAACGGCGGCAAGTGAAATAACCATTCGCGCAAAAGAAGCTATCGATGGAGTACCCAGTGAGACAAGGCAGGCGCTTCCCGATTTAACGAATGGATTCGAGCGAATTCTTCCCGGGCCGAACAGAATGTATCCGGATACAGACCTGCCCCCTATAGCCATAGCGGAAGACAGGATCGAGCGCATTGCATCTGTTCTTCCCGAGCGTCCGTGGGAACGTGAAAAAAGGTATGCTGAGGAAGGTGTACCTGAGGAGTCCGCCCGCCAGATGAGTATTTCAGACATTAGATATCTCTACGATACTGCTGTGGAACGAACTGTCTACTCTTCACGTGTTCTTATGCACTTCTTCCTGAGCACTCTGCCGCATCTGAAGATAAGCGGAAGGGTTCGGGGATTGACGGAAGATAACCTGATAGATGTCCTTGTGGAAGCAGGAATTCACAAACTATCCATTGAAGCAGCTGCTTTCATTCTTGAGGGAGTTTGCGATCATGAACATTCAGAAATTGATGAAGTTATCACGAACCTGAAAATTCCCGGGATAGAAGAACTGGAAAAGGTATCCCAACATATAATTGAAGCTGCAGGTGATTTAGATACACTCCTTCTTGAGCAATATGTTACCGGCCGGGTAAGGGAGAGATTCAATTTAATACCGGGCGGCAAAGATGTATTGGAACTTGTTCGAAACGTAATCCGTTCCAGAGATGCCATCTCATCATCCTTGCAGAAAACGAAAGGGAGGTGATCGAAACTGTCTTCAGATCTATACAAAGGCTATCAGGGTAAAAGCCTGGAGTGCCTGAAGAAATTCAGTGTTGGTGTATGGTCGGACGTTGATATAAAATCAACAAGAGGAGGCTTCAAAGGGGTCATCCTTCCAAGATCGGAAACAGCAGACGATACACATATAGTATTGAAGATCCACAACGGTTACAATGTGGGACTGAGTGTAGATACTATAGAATCGATTACGGAACTCGGAAGGAATGAAGCTCATTATAAGATCCCCGAGAAGGAATTCCCATCCGATCCATCAAAACCGAATGTAAAACTTTTCGGAACCGGCGGCACTATAGCATCCAGGCTGGATTACAGGACCGGTGCTGTTATTCCCGCATTTTCCCCGGGTGAGCTCTACGGCTCCGTACCTGAACTCGCAGATATATGCAATCTTAAAACAGAGAAGCTTTATGGAGTATTCAGTGAGAATATGGGACCCGAGCAGTGGAAGGGTACGGCAGAAGCGATAGGCAGAGAAATAGCTGACGGTGTTGACGGTATAGTCATTGGTCATGGGACGGATACCATGCATCACACCGCTGCTGTTCTTTCTTTCATGATTCAGGATTCTCCTGTTCCTATCGTAATGGTCGGTTCCCAGAGATCAAGTGACAGACCTTCCAGCGATGCTGCGATTAACCTTATGAATGCCACCTATGCTGCTGCGCACAGCGATATAGCAGAAGTGATGGTCTGTATGTTCGGACCGACAAGTGACCAGTACGGTCTTCTGCACAGGGGTACGAGGGTCAGAAAAATGCACTCCTCCTACAGGTCAACATTCAGAACTATCGGGGATATACCCCTGGCAATGGTTGAAAATGGAAAGATCACACATCTGAAGAAGGATTACAAAAAAAGAGATAAAGAACGCAAGGTGATCATTAACACTGCATTCGATCCAAGGGTATCAATTGTTTACTACTATCCGGATATGAAACCCGACATAATCGAATCGCTCATAGATAACGGCTACCTGGGTATAATTATTGCGGGTACAGGACTTGGACATGTCAACAAACCGCTTTACCCTGTACTTAAGAAAGCATGTGAGCAGGGTATACATATATACATGACAGTTCAGACGTTGTGGGGATATGTACAGATGTTCGTTTACGATACTGGCAGGGACATCATGGATCTTGGTGTATTTCCAGCATCTAACATGCTTCCTGAGGTGGCATACGTAAAACTGTGCTGGGCGCTTGGACAAAGTCATGATCGTGATGAGGTTTCGAGGATCATGCTGAATCCTGTAGCCGGTGAGATAACTGAACGGGAACCGCACAACGGTTATCTTATACTCCAGGGCGGCATTCCGGAGGTTGAAGAGTTCATAAGCAAGTACAAAAAATAGAGAAATGAGACTTCGAGATGGATGACATGTTTCATCAGCTGTTGACCCGGCTGCTGTGGAACAATATTATAGTTTCGTGATAAATATATTTGTGATTGCTTCACTGTTCAGGATATGCCTAAATCGCATACTTGGGGACAGTGTTTTTTTGTACATGTTCACCGTTTCCCTTGAAATAATAGGCACCTACCCGAAGGGAGTTCTAAATGAACATTGAGATCAGTGGCAGGCACTTTGATCTGACAGATGCTCTTAAGGAGCATGTTGAGCATAAACTGAAAACCATAGATAGATTCTATGATGGCATAAGTGATATACATGTAATACTGGAAGTAACTTCCGGCACCAATCATGTGCATTTGCAGGTAAGAGGAAATCATATAAAGCTGGATTCAAAATCGGAAGCCCACGATATCTATGCGGCTTTCGATGATGCATTTAATTCCCTGGAGAGCCAGGTAAGAAAATTCAAGGATAAGATGCATAACCATTCTCACAGGAATGATTCGAACGGGACTTCTCTCACATACTACGTTGCCGCCGAGGAATCGGAGTTTGATAACGGTATTCTTATCGATGATTTGAAACAGATACCAAGGTTGAAAACCGAGGACGCGATAATGAATTACGAAATTGAGCAGGAAGGGGATTATGTGTTTCAGAACACTGAAACCGGGAAGCTCAGTATCGTATATCTGACCTCCAGCGGTAAAACACAAGTTGTGGAACTTGTAAGAGAACAGAAATAACGGAGTAGATCCTGATGAAAGACATCCCTGACAAGGGAAAGCTTACTGTTGGAAAACTCTTCGAGATACTTGGCGACCGCCTTGAAATGGAAACAGTAAACGGAGATTCCGGTTTTCGGAGAATAATCCAATCACAGGATATCAGCCGGCCCGGAATGGCACTGACAGGATATCTTCACAAATTTCTCCATGACAGATTACAGATATTCGGTGAAACGGAGATATCATATCTCAATTCACTTACGGTGCCGCGAAGAAATTCATTGATAGCAGCGATATTCCAATTCCCGATATACTGCTGTATTGTTACCAAAGGACTGGAACCGCCGGAAGAACTTGTACGCCTCTCCAAATCCAATTCTTCTGCTCTGTTTCGCTCAAGAATGGACACTACTCCACTGATACATGAGCTGCACAGTTACCTGGACCTTGTATTCGCACCCAGAACGAATGTGTACGGAAGTCTGGTAGAGGTGTTCGGTGCAGGAGTTCTTTGTACTGGAAGAAGCGCAATAGGCAAAAGCGAGACGGTGCTGGGGCTTTTAGAGAGAGGGCATAGACTGATTGCGGACGACAGGGTTCATGTAAGAAGAATAGGCAACACGATTATTGGAACCGGGGATTCGGCAATGGCACATCATATGGAGATAAGAGGACTCGGCCTTGTGGATGTCTGTGCATTCTACGGTATACGATCGGTTAAGAACAGGCAGCAGATAAATCTGGAAGTAAGACTGGAAGAATGGTCAAGGGATAATCAGGATTTCGACAGGACCGGTCTTATACAGAAGATCAGTACTATACTTGATCTTCCGATACCCCTGACCATAATACCTGTTCTTCCAGGAAGGAACCTTACACTGCTGCTTGAGGTTGCAGTCATGAACTACCTTCTTCTCAAGAAGGGAAGGAATGTACCCGAGGAGGTCGAAAAAGACCTTATTGCCAGAATAATAATGAAAGAACTCAAATCAGGTAAAAAGAAAGACCTGGAGGACCTCAGTGATAGTTAAAAAAGCTGAAGTAGTTAACAGACTCGGAATTCATGCCCGCCCGGCGGCTCAGATAGTCAAGGCGGCTTCACAGTATGACTGCAGTCTGACACTGACAGTTGATGGAGATTCTGTCAACGCTAAAAGCATTATGGGTGTAATGACACTTGCCGCATGCAAGGGGAGTATCATAGAAGTCACGGCTGAAGGTGACGATGAAAATATTGCGATTTTATCCATCATCGAGATAATCAGGAACGGCTTCGGAGAGGAATAGAACGAGTGAGTATTAGACTGAGGGGCACACCTGCGTCTCCGGGAGTATCCATTGGACCCGCATTTCTTCTGAATTTTGAAGAGATAAGAGTTCAGAAGAGAACTCTGAGAACAGCCTCCGAAGTTGAAAGCGAGCTGGAACGATTCGCTGGCGCCATCGAAAAAACACGTGGGGAACTCGAACAGATATCCGATCAATTAAGTGATGTCATCGAGGGGAAGCAGCTCATAGAGGTTCATATTCTTCTCCTGAGCGACCCTTTCATTATCAGCGAGGTCCGTAAACAGATAAAAGATGATCTTGTATGCGCCGAGTACGCTGTAAGCAAGGTATTGTTCGATGTTCTTGAGCGCTTCAATGCTATTGAGGATCCCTATCTCCGCAGCAGATCTGTTGATGTAAGAGATGTCGGGAGAAGGGTAATTGCTAACCTGCTCGGCACAGAGAAGCAGGCACTCTCCAACCTCAAGAATCCGGTGATCCTTGTCTCTGAAGACCTCGATCCATCACAGACCGCAGGGCTTACAAGTAAACAGCTTCTGGGGATAGTGACAGATCTGGGCGGCTCGACATCGCACACTGCGATACTGGCAAGGAGTATGGGGATTCCGGCTGTTGTTGCTCTTAAGAATGTAGCAGAGAATGCTGTTCCAGGGCAGGTAGTTATCATAGATGGAATTCACGGGGAGGTAATACTCGATCCCGATGCTGATGAGCTGCAGTATTATTCCGAACTGAAGAAACGTTACAACACAGCAGAGGCGGAGATAGCGCTGAATGCTGATAGTCCTGCAGTAACAGCAGATGGAAAGGCTGTAGAGCTTTCCGCAAACATCGAATTCTCTCAGGAAGCGGATCAGGTCGGCCGTTTCGGAGGACATGGAATAGGTCTTTTCAGGACAGAGTTCATAAGACTTCTCGCTCCGGAGGCAGAGGAAGAAGAAAAGATGCATTTCAGAGCCTACAGGCATGTATTGCAGACTCTCAATCCTGATCCTGTGATCATAAGGACACTGGATCTGGGAGGGGACAAGTTTCTTGATTCTATCCCCACTGTTGAAAAAAACCCCTTTCTTGGATGGAGGGGAATAAGGATCTGTCTTGACCGTCCGGAGAAATTCATAAGTCAGCTCAGGGCACTCCTGAGGGCTGCAAGATTCGGCAACGCCAGGATCATGCTTCCTATGATCACCGGATACGATCAGATTGTGCAGGTCAGGGACATGCTGGATAATATCGCGGCTGACCTGGACCGTGAGGGGATTCCAAGAGGAGATATCCCGCCGCTCGGCATCATGATAGAAACGCCCGCAGCGGTTCTGGGAATTGATCTGCTGCTTCCGCACAGTGCTTTTGTATCTATAGGATCAAACGATCTTACGCAGTACACACTTGCAGTTGACAGAGGCAGTCCATACGTGTCAAACCTCTTCGATTCATTTCATCCTGCAGTCATCAGGCAGATCAATATAGTTGTCACTAAATGCAGGGAAGCCGGGAAGTGGGTTGGAATCTGCGGACAGATGGCCAGCGATCCTCTGGCAATTCCTCTTCTGCTCGGATACGGTGTGAATGAGCTCAGCGTACCTATGACACTCATACCGGATGTAAAAGAGATGATAAGTGTCATCAGTATGAATGATGCCGAATCCCTGGCAGAGAAGGCACTCGTATTGAAATCCTCTGAAGAGATCAGAAGATCTGTTCTAGATTATGTTGAATCCAAATATCCCGAGATCATACTTGATGAGATACGTCGGGATGAAAACTATCGGGGGAGTTAAATGCACGCCATAATCCCGGTTGCAGGAAAAGGAACGAGAATGCGGCCGCTCACATGGTCCGTACCCAAGGTACTTATTCGTCTGGCTGGTAACACTGTACTTGGGCATATTATCGATAAACTGACAGCTTCCGGTGTGAACCACATAACACTGATTGTAGGATATCTTGGCGATGAGATTGTAGAATGGACCAGAATGAATTATCCTGACATCCGGGTTGATTACGCAATTCAGGATACTATGGACGGTCTTGCATCTGCAGTCTATCTGGCATCACCCATGACCGATGATGGACAGACCCTTGTTGTGCTGGGAGATACTATCTTCAACGCTGACCTTTCCCTCGCATACAGCGAAGACTCAAACATGATCGCGGTTAAAAGGGTTGCAGACCCGCGCCGATTCGGTGTTGTCGTTCGCGAGGGCAGCAGTGTTACTGAACTTGTAGAGAAACCGTCAGTATTCGTAAGTGACCTCGCTATAGTTGGTATTTATGGATTCACCTCAGGAACGGTTCTTATGGACGCAATCTCAAAGCTTATTGCAAGCGGCAGGAAGACAAAGGGGGAGTTTCAGCTGACTGACGCCATGCAGCTTATGCTTGTAGAGGGAAGGAAATTCGGGTGCTTTGAAGTTGAAGACTGGTTCGATTGCGGTAAACCTGAAACTCTTCTGGAAACCAATCGGATTCTG
This sequence comes from Candidatus Fermentibacterota bacterium, assembly GCA_030592645.1. Taxonomy (GTDB): domain Bacteria; phylum Fermentibacterota; class Fermentibacteria; order Fermentibacterales; family JCC-6; genus Aegiribacteria. The sequence goes on from JAUVIR010000001.1 coordinate 18,410, forward strand.
CTTGATATGGGAACAGGTTTATCGGATACGGAACATTGTTCTTCTCTAATAGTACCGCCTGTAAGTATAGATGACAACGTAGAGATTCTCTCTTCCATCGTAGGTCCATACGTTTCAATCGCATCAGGTTCCAGAATTCATGATTCAATTGTAAGGAACGTAATAGTAGGGTCAGGTACGACTCTGAGGAACGTAAATATCCATGATTCCATAATAGGTAACGACGCGGACATATCCGGTACTGCCCTCAGCATAAACGCCGGCAGTTCATGCAGAATTGAAATCTAGTAATTCTCATACTCCAGACTGCCCTTCAGCGGCTGTAATCTACGCTGATTCCCTTTCCAACAGAGGTGGAACAGGCGTTTATCTGAAGAGACTTCTCGAAGGTTTCGATCAGTGTGATGCATCCGTATTTGCTATTATCGGCAGGGAACTTATGACTCCAGCACAGGCTCTATCCTGCAAGATATTCGGTGGAAGCATACGGAAGGTAATCAACGAAAACAGTATACGGTCTTCACTCACAGCATCTATCTCACCATCAATCGTTCATCTTCCCGCCTTCTCAGGGAGGGCTTTAAAATCTGTTCCATGCGCGGTTACTCTGCATGACCTTGCATTCTGCAGAAATCCCTCATGGTTCCCGCCCCTTCGATCTGTCTATTACCGTCTTCATTTCAGGAAAGTAGCCGGAAAAGCGGATGTGATAATAGTTGACAGTGAATCAACGGCTGAAGGGGCGAGGAAGTACCTTGGAATTGAGGATAAAAGAATCCGAAAAGTCTACCTTTCAACCGATTCATTCAAGGCTGACCCTGATGTTTTCAGAAATGCATTCCCGGTTCAGGGGAAATACATAGTATTTGCAGGTACTATTGAACCGAGGAAGAACATTCCTGCCCTGCTTGATTCCTGGCAGATTGTGAACAGAATCCATACCGATCTCCGTCTTGTAATTGCAGGTAGATGGGGCTGGGGTCCTGCTGCACTGAGAAGAAGGCTTGCTGATACCGAGGGAGTTCTTCTGAGCGGACCACTTTCGGAAAATATGCTGAAAAGCTGCATCTCCGGAGCGGAGCTTCTTGTCTACCCATCTCTTTACGAGGGTTTCGGACTTCCTCCACTGGAGGCTGCTTCAGCTGGAGTACCTTCGGTGGTCACCCCGGCTTCCGCCCTGAAGGAGATCTACTCGGGGATCTCCATTGTTTCTGAAGGCTTTGATCCCGATTCGATTTCTGAATCGATACTTCATTCGCTTGAAAGTAAACATGACTCGGAGGCGCTTATAGATTTCGCAGCGGGTTTCTCAAACGAGCGGATGGCAAGAGAGGTGCTCAAGGTGTATGAGGAGTTCCGAATATGAGGATACTCGAGGTTTACAAAGATATCCATCCATTCGTAAGGGGCGGGATCGAGAGATACATTCACGACCTTTCAAAGTATCTCTCCTCTGAGGGGCATGAAGTTGATGTTCTTGTAGCGGGCGGTTATGACACTTCAGAAAAAGTATCAGGATTCAATGTCATGACTTACCCCTGTATCTGCAGAATTCTCTCAAATCCAGTATCTCTGCATCTGCACAGGATACTGAAAAATACTCCTGCGGATGTTCTGCATTTCCATCTTCCGCTTCCTTCGGCTGTTGCTGCATGGATGCTGTCGGGGCGCGATACTCCATACATTGTAACTTACCACAGTGATATTGTAAGGCAGGCTTTCTTTCTTCCGCTTTACGGTCCGATCCTCAGGAGATTCTTAAAAGGTGCATTCAGGGTTATAGCGACATCGGATACTTACCGTGATACATCTGAGTATCTTTCTGTACTTGAAAATACCACGGTCATACCCATAGGTTCAGATCTTCATGTTTTCAAACCGCCTGACAGGAAGGATAAAGAAGATTACGTTCTCTTTGTAGGAAGGTTCCGGAAGTACAAGGGTATCGAAGTCCTTCTTGATGCATGGAATGAATTTCCCGCGCGAAGACTTCTTATGGTCGGTGGAGGTCCACTGGAGAGCAGAGTACGAATGAGGATCCGTAAGGAGAAGCTCAATGTTACAATTGTAAGCGATCCTTCTGACCTGGAGCTTGTGGAACTCTATCAGCAGGCCAGATGCCTTGTTCTTCCATCCACTCTCAGAAGCGAGGCTTTCGGTATGGTCCAGACCGAGGCAATGGCATGCGGTATTCCCGTCATAAGTACGGCATTGTCTACCGGAGTACCATGGGTAAACTCTTCCGGTGTATCAGGGTTGGTCATCCCGCCCGGTGATGCCGCTGCTCTAGCAGGGGCTTTGCTGAAACTTGACGACCCGAATCTTCATTCGATTCTCGCAGAGGGCGCACTGAAGAGGGCAAGGAGACACTTCAATGCCGCCCGGTTGTTTGAGCAGGTGGAATCACTTATCGAAGAAGCGGTAGATGCCCAAACCAACTGAAGAGAGAGCAAACAGGGTTAAAATAGAAGTTCTGCTGGTATTACTCGCAATAGGTGCAGGTGTTATAGAGAACATCATTCCAAGACCAATTCCGTTTATCAAACCGGGGCTTGCTAACGTAATCACTGTTGCCGCAATTGCTAAGTACGGTTTCTGGACAGGTCTGAGGGTTAATATCCTCAGGTCGACCGGCGCAGCATTAGTAATCGGTACCCTTGCGACACCAACATATCTCCTGTCTCTTACCGGCGGAATCGCATCAGCTCTTTTAATGGGGAGTGTCAAAAAGATACTATCTGTCACCGGAATGTCTGTTACCGGAAGTCTTGGAAGCTTATCGATACAACTTCTGACAGCTTCCGCGCTGCTTCCGGGCCTTCCGGCAGGCGCCCTGTTGCTGCCCCTTCTAATGTGGGGTACCCTTTCAGGAACCATAACTGGTATTGTAGCTATTGTGTTATTGAAAAGAGGCTTTCCCTGGATTCATGATTCAGGGGTTGATTCAGCAAGTTCGCTGGAATAGATTACAATTGCTGGAGGAGTTTTGCTTCACAATCGCTCTAATGTATTCTGGATAACCGTTTCTTTCTTCGGAATGATGACTGGTACTGTATTCGGTGAAGCGATAGCAGCTCTTCTGCCTGAATCATCCACAGCTCTGCGTTCATTTTTCGGAGGTGCTCTGGAGTTTTCAGTAGGGCCGTTCGGTTTCGATCTGATTGTATTCAAGTTCGCTCTACAGGAGATTGCTTTAAAGCTGAATCTCATGAGTTTTGCAGGACTGATGTTTGTAGGTTATCTTTACCGCTGGTTCTGATCAGGTACTGCAGGCAGGAGATATTATGATGTTTCGTCCAGGTACCGGTGAAATAATACTGATAGTCGTTGTTCTTCTATTACTTTTTGGAGCAAAAAGAATTCCTGATCTGGCCAGATCGGTCGGTCAGGCACTCAATATGTTCAGAAAGGGAATGAAAGAAGGTATTTCGGATATCGAGATAGATGAAAAGGATTCTGGAAACGGGGAAAATACTGATGGCAACAGTTAGCTACAGTTCAAGAGAGATCGATTGCAAATTAGTATACGCCGGGCCTGGATTGTCCGGTAAAACAACAAACGTCAAGTTCATCCACAGTCAGATACCTTCCAGTGATCGTGGAAAACTTATCTCGCTGGCTACAGGAAACGAACGTACATTGTTTTTTGATTTCCTTCCCATAAACACAGGTTCCATTTACGGGTTCAAAGTAAGGCTGCATCTCTACAGTGTACCAGGACAGGCAATGTACACAGACAGCCGGCATCTGATTCTTCAGGGTGTTGACGGCATTATATTCGTTGCCGATTCACAGAGAGCCAGAATGGATGCCAATATAGCAAGTCTGCGCGATCTGAAGGATAACCTCACAAGTTCGAAGCGAAAGGGACTGAGCCTTGTACTCCAGACAAACAAGAGAGATCTACCCGACATTCTGCCAACCGATGTTATAAGAAAACGTCTCGGTCTCGAGAGGGTTCCCTGTATCGAGTCAATTGCTACGGACGGCACAGGAGTGTTCGAAACCCTCAGAAAAGCAAGTCGCATTGTTATGCGAAGGCTGCACCGTCAGTTCTCTCTTGCCCTCGATCAGAAGAGAGGATGATTTGAACAGCAGCAGAATGGTCGACCTTCTTCTTGTAAGACTGACCCGGGAAGATGAAAAGATTAAAGTAATAGACCTGCTCATGACTGAACTCGGCATGTCCAGAGAAGAAGCGAGGGAAAAGGTCGACACTTCCCCGAACATTCTCAGTGAAGGTGTCGAAATGGAGCAGGGCAGGATACTTCAGGACAGGATGTACCCATTCGTAGACCTCCTTCCGAGACATTACGATGGAAATCCTGCCATTACTGCTGCCAAAGAAAGCGAACCCGAAAAAACAACATATGATACAAAGACCGATGATTTCAATCCCCCTGAAGAACAGATGGAAGAAGAGCATCCTGAAACCGAGGAGTCAGACGACTTCTATTTCGATACGAGTTCCGCGACTCAGGAAGATGTTAATCTCAATGATATCGAAGAGGACGAAGACGACTCACTTATTATTACTTCAGCGGCCGAGGAGATGCTTAATATAGAGCGCTGCCATATATGCGGCAGAACTCCTACTGGCGGCTTCAAACTTGCTCCATGCCAGGTATGTGAGGAACTGACATGCTCGGATTGCTATAACAGAAAACATCACGTCTGCGAAAAGTGTGCCACCGATGGAAAAACTGTGGATCGACCGCTGGATTCCGTACCCGAATCAAAACAGGATATCGCTCAACCCTCAAAGAGAGCGACGGATTCACAGAAAAGAGCATCAAAACCTGCAAAAAAAGGCAAATCATTCAGTATTCCACCAATTGCAGTCATTTTAACAGCACTGATGCTGGTTGTCGCCTTTCTGGTTATTGATCCGATGAATCTGCTTTCTTCCTCCGATGACACCACGGAAACAGAGTATGGAAGTACTGATTCTACAGAGGCAGTTGCGATTGAGGTACCTGATACAACACATGTTATAGAAATCGATACAACCATTACGCAAGATGATTCACTGCCCGCGGATACATTACCATCCGTCGATTACCTTTCACTCACTGACGTTTCTCTGCCCGATTCTCTCATTGTAACCGAGGAATACTCGCTGCCGCGGATCATTAACTCCACACCGATCAGCAGCATTACTATCCTGACCGATTCCCTGCCTGTAATTGCCGAATTCATTGGTCAGCTGGCATCAGTCTATTCAATTGAGTTCGACGGCATTTCGTTTGTCCGTACCGAAGACGGAATAGAAATACTTCTGATGTCCATACTGCATCCAGAGCCTGCTGAAAGAAGAACTGCTCTATTGGGGTATCTCGGCATGATGCTGGATTCTACAGCGGTTGATCAGATGGTTCTCTACTACCGGGAAAACCAGTATTACAATGCTGTCATGTTCACATTCACGGCTGACAGTTTCTCTGTTCTTGCAGGATACAACAGCCCCACTATCCTTCAGAGGAAACAGGCGTTTCTGCCTGAGACGACTGAGCTTATCACCGGTAGAATCTTCGACTGGATGACAGATCTGAACTGATCATGTACCCTCCGGGAATATTTCTCGAAAAGGCACTATTCAATGAATATTATACAATCACGAAAGACTTATGAGTAAGAAGAAAAAGAAGAACCTTGTAATCATAGAATCTCCGGCAAAGGCAACCAGCCTCCGCGGTTATCTTGGTGACAACTATGAAGTAGTAGCTTCTAACGGCCATGTTAGAGATCTTCCAAGGAATTATCTGGGTGTTGACGAGAAGGCTGATTTCAAACCCACATATACGATAATGCCGGAGAAGAGAAAAATCGTCTCACGCCTGAAGAAAATAGCTGAAGGATACACCAGAATATATCTGGCAGCTGACCCTGATCGCGAGGGAGAAGCCATCTGCTGGCACCTGTCACAGATCCTTGAGCGAAAAGGTGTAGTATTCAGCAGACTGAGATTCAACGCAATAACAAAAGATACGATTTTGCGGTCATTAAAAACTCCGAGTACAATAGATATGCAGCTGGTGGACGCTCAGCAGGCAAGACGGGTAATGGACAGGCTTGTAGGATATAAGGTTTCATCCTGGCTCCAGAGGATAATGGGGAAAGGGAAAAGCGCCGGAAGAGTTCAATCGGTGGCTCTGAGGATAATTCAGGAGCGGGAAGACGCTATCACCAGTTTTCTGCCAGTTGAATACTGGATCATCGATGCGGAATTTATCCAGGGAGATACACTATTTACAGCTTCACTCTGCAGGATAGATGGGAATGCATCAGGGAAACCCGGGAAGAGTCCATCATCCGGGGATGAGGCTGAAAATGTTATTGGTAGAATGAGTGAGACGGGTATTAACTGGGAGATACTTAAAGTCACTTCAAGAGAGAAATCTGTGCAGCCTCCTCCGCCATTTATAACCAGCACACTTCAGCAGACGGCTTCAAACAGACTTTCTTACTCCCCGTCAAGAACAATGTCGATTGCCCAGCAGCTTTACGAGGGTATATCAATCGGAAGCACTGAAAGAACGGGCCTTATCACTTATATGCGTACCGATTCTGTCAGAATGAGTCCTGAAAGCATCAAAAGCTGCAGGGAATACCTTGCGGAGAAGTACGGATCAGATGCACTATCTTCCAAAGTACGAAGGTACAGAAGTGCAAAGGGCTCACAGGATGCCCATGAAGCCATAAGGCCTGTGAATATCAGGCTTACTCCTGCAAAGCTGGAATCAATTCTGACGCCTTCTCAATTATCACTGTACAGACTTATCTTCCGCCGTTTCGCTGCAACGCAGTTAAGTGACGCAGTAATCAGCAATACTACCGTAACTGTATCGGGTGCGGGGCTTGAATTCAGCTCAATAGGTGAGGTACTCCTGAAGCCCGGATTTTCTATTATAGATCCGGCATTCATAAAGACAAAGAACCAGCTGCCGGTGCTGTCGACAGGTAAGGTTCTGCTTGAAACCTTCGATAAGGAACAGAAGTTCACAACTCCGCCGCCGAGATTCTCGGAGGCAAGACTTGTGGCGGAAATGAAGAAAGTAGGCATTGGAAGACCCTCAACATATGTAAGCACAATAAAAACACTCAGAAAAAGAGAGTATGTGGAAAAGGATGGAAAAGTTCTGAAACCTACTGAACTTGGAACCACAAGCATACGTATACTGGTTAAAATGTTTCCCCATATTTTCAAGGTGGATTTCACCGCCAGAATGGAAGAGCTTCTTGATTCTGTTGCGAATGGGACTGAAACCTATACAGGTGCCTTGAAACAGCTCAGTCTTCCTCTTGAATCCTCACTGCAGATGGCGATGAAGAACACTGATAGTTTCAGGAATGAACTGCAGAAGGAAACCGGAGAGACATGTCCTCAATGCGGTTCCCCGATTATCATCCGATGGGGCAGATATGGAAAATTCAAAGCCTGCACATCCTTTCCGGACTGCAGGTACTCAAGCCCCCTTGAAGAAGATAATTCATCTGAATACAAAGACAGAAAATGTCCCGAATGCGGCAGCAGTATGTTGCTGAAAACCGGCAGGTATGGAAAATACCTGAGCTGCTCTGGCAATCCAGAATGCAAGCATACTGAACCTGTTCCGACAGGCGTTCCGTGTCCTGAAGAAGGATGTAATGGGGAACTTGTTGAGAAAAAATCCCGCAGAGGAAGGCTCTTCTATGCCTGTAACAGATATCCTGAATGTAAATATGCAGTATGGAACATGCCGCTTAACAGAACCTGTCCCAGATGCGGTTTTCCACATCTGGTCGAAAAAAGTACGAAGAAAGGTATCTGGTGTCCGGAATGCAGGAAGAAAATAACAACCTGATCGAGGATTTCTGCAGAGACCTGCTGTACGGCCGGAGATTCTCGATTAATACTGTAAAGGCCTACAAAGCCGATCTCTACAGGTTCAACGACTGGCAGCACGAAGTCAGCATTCTCGATGGCTTCATTCTAAACGAATTAAGGGGATTTCTTCGGCACGAAGCGTCAAGGGGACTTGATTCAAGATCTCTGGCAAGAGAAGTGTCATCGCTGAGAACATTCGGGAACTGGCTCCTTGAAACAGAAAGACTGACCTCTTTAAATCCCGCAAAACTGATAGCCATGCCTAAAACACCTGTCAGTCTTCCGGGATTTCTAAGCGTTTCGGAAGTATGCCAGGTTATCGACAGCTACGATGAATCCACCGTTCTAGGCAGGCGGAACCGGGCTATAGTCGAATTACTTTACGGAGCGGGGCTCAGAGCCTCGGAAACAGCCGCGGCCACACTTGAAGGGCTGAACCTGACGGCGGGAGAGATTAAGGTTATGGGAAAAGGGAAGAGAGAGAGGATAGTTCCTCTTCCCGAGCTCACATGCAGGTCATTGAAGTCATGGATCAGCACCAGAAGCGAGCTTACAGCCGATTCGAAAGATGATCCAGGAACTGTATTCATAAGTATTCGTGGAAGAAAGCTTGACCCCAGAGATATCCGGCGTATTGTTGCATTCGGAGTGAAACACGCTGCACGTGCAGCAGGAGCAACGCCACATACTTTCCGGCACAGTTTCGCGACTCATCTCCTTGATAATGGAGCTGATCTGCGAGCTGTTCAGGATATGCTCGGGCACGCAAGTCTTTCAACAACTCAGGTGTACACGCATCTGACGATGGAGAGATTAAGGGAAGCATACAGGAAAGCACATCCGCGGGGGGAAGAGTGACATACAGCATTATTGACAAGAAAAGAATACGGATCGACAGGATTTTTTCACTGTTAGTGGGGCTTGCAGCCCTTACAACATATCTGATTACACTGGCTCCCAGCGTGAGTTTCTGGGACAGCGGGGAGTACCTTACATGCTCCTGGACAGCAGGGGTTCCGCACCCGCCCGGTGTTCCGCTCTTCGTCCTGCTTGGGAGGTTCAGCACAATTCTTTTCTCCTTTATTCCTGCAATCGCGGTACGGGTCAATCTTCTATGCGCTTTTGCCGGTGCATCCACGCTTGCAATCCTGACCCGTCTCGTGCAGCGCTGGGGAAACAGAATGGGCTTTACACCGTCGTGGTACAGGCCTATGTCCGTTCTTTCAGGTCTTATCGCTGCTTTCAGTTACTCTATCTGGCGCAACAGCAATGCCACCGAGACATATGCTACAGCTCTGCTTCTGACATTCATTATCATGTGGGCTTTCGACTGCTGGATAGAAAAATACGCCGAGAAAAAACATGAAAAGGGAAAGAAGGATCATGGCGGCTGGGGAGAGGCAAGGTATCTTCTTCTGATTTCTTACCTGCTGATCCTCGCGATTGGAAATCACGGAAGTGTGCCATTCGTAACAGGCCCCCCGATACTGCTCATGTTCCTTATCTATGCCTTCAGGAAAAAGACGGATATCTGGAAGAGAGCATGGTTCACACTGACCATACTGGGGCTTGTGTTTCTGGCTTTCAGTATTCATCTCTATATGCCGATCCGCGCTATTCAGAATCCGGAGATCAATGAAAGGGATACAGCTCACTGGTCCGATTTCGAGAAGGCTTTCACCCGTGAGCAGTACGGAAGCACTTCGATACTCGACAGGAAGGGACCATTTTTAGACCAGATGAAGCTGTATATGAAATACCTTTCCTGGCAGTCCGGAAGGGTGGACGACGGCTGGGACCGTCACCTCGGCGATACAGCAGGTTCCGCCGCTTCAATGGTAATGAAGATAGTACTGATATTCGGAGCTATTTACGGACTGGTGGTACTGGGTATTAAGAGGCCAAAACTGCTACTCTATCTTGGAGCTCTGTTCCTGATGTCCTCCATTCTGTTCATATTCTTCATACTGAATTTCAAGACAGGCCTTGAGGCAACCTCTCTTGGAGAAGTGAGGGAGAGGGACTACTTCTTCGGAGCGTCTTTCGCACTTTTCGCCATATTCTCAGGAATAGGACTGGTTTCCGTATTCAAGGATTTCCTGTCTGAGAGATCCAGGCTGGTGTGGCTTACATTACTGATACCCATGGTATCATTCGGAGTAAACTTCTACAGATGCGACAGATCGCAATCCTATTTCGCTCACGATTACGGCATAAACCTTCTTGAGAGCTGTCCCCAAAACGCAGTTCTCATAACCAACGGTGACAACGATACATTCCCTCTGTGGTTCGCCCAGGGAGTTCTGGGAGTACGCAGGGATGTAATAGTCAGCAACCTGAGCCTGATGAACACGAACTGGTACGTTCAGCAGCTTGTGGAAAAGGATCCTCTGCTTCTGAGCTTTGACGACCTGGGACTTGTCGATTCCCTGCATCCCATCTATATCTGGGGTCCTCACTACTTCCACGTCGGGATGGTAGGTAATGCGGAATCATCACCAATTGACGGGGAGATACTCCGAACAACTTTCGATCAGGCATGGCCATGGGCGATAATCGAAGGTGAAATGGCTATCGCCATGCACACTGAAGGCCTCTCTAATCAGGGTGCACTGACAATGCAGGACCTTGTTCTCCTTAATATGATAAAGAACCAGCCCGTTCACGGTCGCGAGATCTATTTTGCAGGCACTGTTGCGCCTGAAAGCCGGCAATTCCTGGAGCATTATCAGGAGATGGAGGGTATTGCATTCAGGATAACGGATCATCCCGTTGTCGATGCAGTTAACAGCGCAAGAGGCTGGGAGCTGATGGAAAACTACAGATTCACAGGAGTTACCGATCCCTCCATATACAAATGCGACCAGGCCGTTCAGCTCCTGAAGAATTACGTTTCAGCATACCACCGGCTTGCCCATAAGTACCTCGCAATGGGAGAACCGGATAGTGTACGGCTTGTTCTTGATCGGGCGGAACAACTGTTTGTTACGCTCCCGGACGACTGGGCGGAAGTACTTCCTTCCAGGGCGATGATAGTAGGAAAACTGATAGACGGGCTCTACGGACCACAGGCTGCTTCTGATACTGTTCTTGCCCTTGCAGAACAATCACTTGAAGCCGCCCAGTTATCAGGTAATCACGAACTCATGCAGCTTTCTCTTTCAATCGCCAGTATGGCCACCAGTTCGGATGATTCCTTCGGATACAGGCGTAAGATGGAATACAAGAATCTCTTCGATATTATTGATAACGGTTCAATAGCCTTTGCATGGATGAGAATTGAGGTTTCACTGATGTTCTCCGATTTTGTTGGAGCATGGAACATACTTGACAGCCTTTCCATCACTGAAGATCCCTATTCCGTTCCGCTGGGTGAACTGTCGCGCAGTTCTCTAGATAATATCATGGATAATTCAAGAATAGGCTCCAGGGTCAATATTCTCGATACCGGTTTATTCCTCTATTTTGAATCGATAGAACAGAATTTCTCCTCTGATATTGAGCTTGACGATAGCGCAAACGCTGGAACAATTATCCATGGCATGATAAAGCTTGCTTCCCGCGGGCATATTATGTCATCCATTTCCGCAGGTCTTGTGCTCTCCGAGTACATTGAAGACCCGGATGAAGCCAGACTGCTGAGGGAGTTCTCATACAGACTTCTCGAAGATGAACCTGAGGTTACGAGGCAGTGGACAGAATGGTACATGATCGAACAGAACAGGGTTTCCTCCGAAGCCCTTGCATGGATGGCTGCAAAGGGCGGAAGGTACTTTCTTATGTATTCCGCACTCAGTAGAAGCAGCGTTCTTTCCGAATCAGCACTCTCGGAGATACTTACCGATCCTGCATCGTATGCGGGGTCCATACCGGATCCCGGCAGAGGAACCGGCGGATATTCCTGGGTGAACACCCTTGATGGAGGATCATGATCGAAGAAATTCACGCGACAACCGTAGTGGGGATCGTCCGCAACGGCAAAGCGGCAATGGCAGCTGACGGCCAGGTGACCATGGGCGAAACCGTAATTAAGAGTACAGCAAGAAAGATAAGGAAACTCTACTCCGGTACTGTTCTTGTTGGTTTTTCCGGTACAGGAGCCGATGCATTTGCGCTTGTTGAGCGGCTCGAAGAGAAACTAGAGACAGCCAGAGGCAATCTCCCGAGGGCAGCTGTTGACCTGGCACGCGAATGGAGAGCTGATAAGTACCTGAGGCAGCTTCAGGCTCTTATTGCCGCCGTTGACAGAGAGCATGCACTGCTGATAGGCGGGTCCGGGGAAATAGTCGAAGCGGAAGACGGGATTGTTGCAGTTGGCTCCGGGCAGCCGTACGCTCTAGCAGCCGCCAGGGCTCTCGATGCATACACGAAAATGGGACCTGCCAGGATAGCAGGCGCCAGTATCAGAATCGCATCCGGGATATGTATCTATACCGGAGGAGACATACAGGTTGAGGAGCTCAGATAATGAAGAGGGATCTTACTCCCGCTCAGATAGTGGAATGGCTTGATCGGCATGTCATAGGTCAGGACAACGCAAAACGTGCTGTTGCGATAGCTCTTCGAAACCGCTACAGGAGAAGGAACGCGTCGGAAGATATCAGGTCAGAGATATTCCCAAGTAATCTTATAATGATGGGGCCTACAGGCATAGGTAAAACAGAGATTGCAAGAAGGCTCGCTAATCTCACAGGGGCACCATTTGTAAAAGTTGAAGCAACAAAGTACACGGAAACCGGTTATGTCGGAAGAGATGTTGAATCGATGGTTAGATCTCTTGTCCGTCATGCGGTTAATATTGAAGCGGAAATTGCCGCCAGAGAACGGGAAGGACAGCTTAAAGAGGCTGTAAATGCCAGACTGGCTGAAGCACTGAGAAAAAACGGGTACGATTCCATGACCTCCAGCGAGTTGTGCAGAATGATGGAGAAAGGTCTTCTTGATGATACTGAAATAGAGATTATCCTTCCTGAGAACATGACACATCTGGAGATTCTCCCGATTATGCCAGGGGGTGGTTTCGACAATCCAGCTGGTGAGAACATAAAAAAACTCATGCAGAAAATGGTCGGCAGCAGGCGAAAAAGAAAGAAACTGACAGTCAGGGATGCCCGGGAGCGGCTGCGTGAAGAAGAAATGAGAAGGCTCCTCGAAGGCAGCGATCATATCGCAAAAGGCCTCTGGCTTGCTCAGGAGGAAGGTATAATTTTCATTGATGAGATCGACAAGATCATAGGTATCAGTGAAAGCAAGGGGCCTGAGGTTTCCAGAATGGGAGTTCAGAGAGATCTGCTTCCAATAGTTGAAGGGTGCACAGTCCAGACCCGGTATGGTCCAGTCACTACAGAACATATACTGTTTATTGCCGCGGGAGCGTTTCATGGATCCAGTCCTTCAGATCTGATACCTGAACTTCAGGGACGTTTTCCCATGAGAGTTGAACTTGATCCGCTTTCTGAAGATGATTTGTTTCGGGTACTGACAGAGCCGGAAAACTGCCTTCTTAAGCAGTATTCCGCTCTGCTTGCAGCCGACGGCGTTAAACTGAAACTATACAGAAAGGCGGCACTCGAAGTCGCAAGAGTCGCAAATTATCTTAACGAGGAAACAGAAGATATAGGTGCAAGAAGACTCAGGCCGGTATTAAGTTATCTTTTGGACGAGCAGCTGTTTGGGGCACCCGACCTTGTCCAGGGTAATGTGAATATTACCGGTGCAAAGGCTTCGAGGATACTACTTGACCTTGCTGATCAAAGAGAAGATGGTAATTATATACTTTAAGTTTGTTATAAGGAATTATTTCCAAAAGAGGATAAATGCATCGATCTGTAAATGAAGTTGCCTACAAAATCGTTTATTACGGTCCCGGTCTTTCAGGAAAAACCACTAATTTACGAAGGATCAGAGACATAATCGGTCCGGAGCACCGCGGAAGACTGGTAACTCTATGCACCAGAGGAGAGCGGACAGTCTTCTTTGATTTTCTCCCTATCAATTTCGCTTCAATCGGCAATGACAGAGTCAGGCTTCACCTCTATTCAGTACCAGGACAGGCATATTACTCACTTAGCAGAAGAGTAATACTTGATGGTGTTGACGGTATTGTTTTCGTGGCGGACAGCCAGACTGAACGCATGGATGCAAGCATGGACAGCATAGATGATCTCGAGGCCAATATGGAATCCTACGGGCTTGAGCTCTCCTCTATCCCGACAGTTCTTCAGTTCAACAAGCGTGATCTACCATCGATCGCATCAAAAGATGAAATGGAGAAGCTTCTCAACAGGTACGAATGGTCAACTATAGAATCTGTCGCCATAGGAGGAGCAGGTCCTGTTGAAACACTTAAGCTGATGGCAGCAAAAATAGCAAAACAGCATGCTGGTCTACTCTCCTGACATCACACTGAATATCTCTATTTCAGCAATTCGGGCCTGTTCTCCTTAAATGTCAAAGAGAATAAGGAGCATTCTGGTTGTCTCGGCATTGATCAGCGCGGTCATTGCCGGTTATTATTTCAGGTCATGGTTCGCAAATGATATTATGCCTCCCTCACGCAGAATGCAGACAGAAACAACTCAGTCCTACAGATATGCAAGAATGATCTCCGAGGATGGCTGTATTCCGCGGTTGGATACGCTCGTGATGTATCCGGGGGGAATGATCACCTCCGAGAATTCTATTTTCGAGGAGTACATAGCTGGCGGGATACACAGACTGACCGGGGGGGATTTTGATCTCTTCATAAGACTGTTCTCCCTTCTATTTCCCCTCTTAACGATTCCTTTTCTTTACCTGTGGATGCGTGCTGCCGATTACGGAGTATCTTCGGCACTTGCAGGTTCAGCTCTTTACGCTTTCATATTCCCTGCGCTTCTGAGGGCCAGAGGAGAGTCCTTTTACCGGGAGACTGTCGCATTACCTTTTCTTGTAGCGCTTGCCTGGCTCGTAGAAAAAACAATTTCGAACGGCCAACGGGATGGAAAGCGAAGCAGGAATACTCTTCTAACATCAATTTCAGCCGGATTGATTCTTATCATTGCTCTTGCCGCCTGGAAGGTTTCGGCTTTTATAACGCTGTTTCTCTTTCTTTACCTTTACTGGAGGAATTACAGAAGAGGTGATATTCCCTTCGCGCTCCGTATATCTCTTGCAGCTGCACAGTTATTGGCGGCACTGCTTATTTCGCATATGAGGCACGATGGTGCCCTTGTAAGCCCCTCTTCAGTAATGGCTGTTCTTCTTGTTCTCAAGAGACCGAAATCTATCTGGATACCTGTTGCAGGAACACTGCTGGCGCTTTTCTCTGCATTTGCCGGCACGGGTTCAACCGGCCATGTATCGGCTGTTATTGTGGCGAAGATACGTTTCATGTTCTCTCATCCGTCCAATCCCCAGCTTCTTTCAGATGATGCCAGACTTTTCTGGGTTCCGGGGTATACTACTCCAACACCAGCGCAGTTCCTGCTTCTATTCGGGATTCCCATTGCAGCAGCGATACCGGGAGTGCGGCAGTTCTTCAGGGAAAAGAATGGTAAACTCATTTTCTGGTTCCTGTTTCTCTCGCTTGCAGGTTATCTCTTCTTTGACAGACTTCTTGTACTTCCTGCAGTAGCGCTGATCCCGGTCATCTCTATATCCTTTGCAAAGAAATGGTTCATTATCCCTGCTCTGTCACTGATACTGCTTCAATCTGTATTTCCCGGACATATATCGGAAATGATCTCCAGAACCGGACTGCAGTACAGAAATACATCTTCATTTTTAAACGACACCGAACTTGATTCATTCCTGCAGTGGGTGCGTCGGGAAACTGAGAGTGATGAAGCCGTACTGAGTTTCTGGCATATCTCGGGGCTCCTTTCCGCATACGCGGACCGACCTGTTGTTACCCATACTTTCTTTGAAAACAGTGAAAACAGGAAAACGATAGTAGAGTTCGCACGGAGCATGTTCATGACGGAAGAGAGCCTGACCGCCTTCATGCTTGAGCGGGAATGCAGTCTGGTTGTCTACCAGGCTGATTTCCTCCTTGATTGCAGTTATTCAGGTCTTCTTTACCTTGCTGGTCTGCAGGAGGTGCCGGATTATTCGGTTGCATTGAGAATGCATTACGCTCCGGAATTGCTATCTTACCTTACACCTGTTTTTCAGGGACCATCGCTTAGAGTGTTCCGGATTGGAGCTCTGAGTCACGAAACACTGCCGAGACAGTTCCTCTTTGAAGAGAGGTACAGACACTGTTACGATGGTTACGATTCCGCAAGGGATCTGATGTTCGATCAGAGGGCAGCTTCAGGATATCTGGCCGATAGAGCCATGGAAACAATGGATCCTGATATGCTTTCAGGAGCAATACTCCTGGGAGTATCCGGGGGAGGTCCCGAGAGAGTATTAGAACAGATGCTCAACGATCTGATTCAGTTGTATATTCAGGGAAGCTACACTCTGGATCATCTTGCTGAGGACATTGAAACGTTTATCTACTGGTTCGGCAGCAGGATTGAATTGAGGCTTTTACTTGCTAGATTGTATGCATCCGAAAGTATGTTCACTAATGCGGAACTTCAATACCGCCTCGTACTTGAAGAAGATCCGGGAAATACTCAGGCTTCGGATGAGCTGCAGCTGCTAACCGACAGGGGAACTGAATGAGAATTGAATTCGTTAAGATGAGCGGCGCCGGGAACGATTTCATTGTATTTGACAATATGGACTCATCACTTGATGCTGTCATTACACCAGGGCTTATTAAAAACCTGTGCGCACGGGGTCTTTCTGTGGGCGCGGACGGTTTGCTTGAAATGAAAAGTGACCCCGAGTACGCATTCCGCATGAAGTACTACAACAGTAACGGGAAAAGTGCCGGAATGTGCGGTAACGGCGCAAGATGCATGATCTCTTATGCGGCATCAAAGGGAATTATTCCGGACAGTGGAGTTATTAAATTCAGGAGTGATGCGGGAATTCATTCGGCCGAAATATCAGCTCCGGACAGTGTGAAATTATGGATGACCGATCCCGAGGTGCATTATCTTGATCGCACCATCAATATGGAATCTGTCGACCTGCATCTCTCATTTCTCGATACCGGAGTGCCACATGCAGTGGTCATGCTTGACGGATCTCAAGAGATACCATTTCCGGAGTTCGCTTCTGAACTCAGAAAACACAGCCTTTTTGGAGATGCCGGTGCAAATGTTGATTTTGTCCGGGTAACAGGGGAATCAGAACTTGAACTGCGAACCTGGGAGAGAGGTGTCGAGGGAGAAACCCTTGCCTGCGGTACAGGTGCGGTGGCTTCGGCTATCTGCGCTGCCGAGATCCATGGTATGAATCTTCCCATTGATATTACAGTCAGAAGCGGCCTGAAACTCAGAGTTGGAAAAAACAGCATCGGCTGGTGGCTTGAAGGCGAAGCAAGAACTGTATACCTGGGTGTTCTTGAAAGTTCATCTTTTCAGAAACTGGCGGCCATATTATGAAATCCTATTCATCTAATCAATACGGAGCGGGTATAACTCAGTTGGCAGAGTGTCAGCTTCCCAAGCTGAATGTCGCGGGTTCGACCCCCGTTACCCGCTCCATATTAGTACCCTGGCAAGCATCAGCTGCCAAGATACTACTTCTATCCATTATACTCTTAATATATTCTTCATCATATGCCTCACCTATCTACACAGACCCGGACTTCTGGCTTATGGCTTCAGGATATGGACTGATGAACACTTCCACCGCTGTGTCTTCATTAGATGAGAGATCCCTGATACTCCAGCTGAATAATGGTAACAGGAAAGCACTTATACCTCTTATCGATCTTCTTGTAGTTTCCGGCAGAATGGAGTGTGCCGAAATATGGATGGAGGGCAGGGCATTTAGCATACCCGTTTCCAGAAGGGATCTCGGAATAGCTCTTTCATGGTACGGCCGATACGATCTGCACGACGTTATGACCCTGGATCTGCCCACTCCTACGGATCTTGATGATGATGATTATGCATCCACACTTGCCGCAATACTCTACATGGGATGGATGAACGCCTCAGAGGATGGATCTTTCCATCCGGATATTTTTGTGGGGATCTCGGATCTCAATATTATTGCCCCCTATTTCTTTGCGTCATCCTATCATTGGGAGAAGGATTGGATCGGCATGAGATCTCTTGACAGTCTCTTTGCAGCAGGTGCCCACGAAGGAGACGGGCGTTGATAACGGAAACAAAAAAAGGCTGGGCTTTCCTCAAGCAGCTGAATCTTGATATTCAGGAAAAAGCACAGCAGATATCAGGCAGTTTTGCGATCATCCCCGCCATGATATCATGGATACGTTTCGTTGGCGCTGCAGCGGTAATATTCATAATATACAGGTCAATGAATCTGCATCTTCTCTTCTGGGTTATCCTTGCGTGTGCTGTTTCTGATTACCTTGACGGATGGGTTGCAAGAAGGCTGAAAAAAACCTCCTATCCGGGTAAGGTCATGGATTTCATTGCTGACAAACTCTTCATATCGATAACGCTTCTGGCACTGTCGTTCTCTCTTGGAGCCATTGACACGGTTGTCGCTGGAATACTTGCAGGGTATCATCTTCTTCTTCTTTTTCTGCTTGCGGCAATATCCTGGAGCATTCATATACCTGTTGTTACAATAACAACCGGTGAGCGTCTTGCCATACTTGCAAGCTATCTTCTTCTGATAACAGCGGTAGGAAGGCTTGCATTTCCTGGAAAGCATATATTTCAATCTCTGTATGCACCCATGACAATAATAGCTATTCTTTCAGCACTGACCGGTCTTCTGAGTTATCTGCGGCTGCTTCGCAGGATGCTCTCACGTTTTCTGGAGTAAATATGTTTATCAACCTGATACTTACGCTTTCAATGTTTCTTTCAAGCGGTGCTGAACTGGAGATAGCAGGTGATTTTGTTTCTGCTGGAAATGCCTATTACGAGGATAATGATATATCTGGAGAAGCCAGAATCCTGTGCAGATTCCTTGAGGAAGCTCTTTACGCAGGAAGCAGCGCGCATGCCTATGATCTGATAATGCAGCTTGAGCAGCTCCCCTTTGAATCCTGTTATTTTGATTTCTGGTACGCGAGGCTAAGCTGGAACTGCGGTATGCCGCAATACGCATGCGCAGCACTTGATGATGTTGCCGGAAACAGCTGGCTTCAAAGCAGAGCAGACGGACTTGCGGCGCAGTTAAGGGGCAACGCCTCTTCAGCTGCAGAGCACTTCAGACTTTCCCTCTCTCTGGCGGAATCGGCTAGACAGCGCTTTTACTCGGCTCTTGATCTGAGCTTTGCTCTTATCCAGACCGGGGAATACAATGAATCTGAGGATATTGCCCTGTACCTTGCAGGCAACTTTCCAGGTGAAAGCCTGCCCCTTATATCCCTCGCTCTGAACTATCAGGAGCAGGACAGGTTCGGCGAGGCCATGTCCATACTTCAATCAGTCTACTCCGGAGATGAATTTTCTTTCATCGGGAAGCATTTCGCTGCTCTTCTCCTGGAGGATCTGGAATGATAAAAGTATTCCCGAAACTGTTCAGAAATATTCTCCGGGGAAATACAGGCACCAAAAAGCTGAAGGAAAGAGTCATCCACCTGCCCGATGATCTTATCAATCCCACGGGATTCCTGGTTTATTCAGGACCTGAGGAATCGGATGTCTGGCCTGCTATGTTTATCATGAACACTCTTAACAGGGAATATCCTGAAAAAAATCTTGTCGTAATCTGCAGCATAAGAGATAGAGTTCTTTTCAACATGCTGCAGTTCAGCCCCACAGTTCATTCCTACGAAGGGCGTCCGAGGATACCCGATATTATCGAAGAAGATTCCATTTCACCCGGATCAATACTTGTACACCCTTATACAACTGTCCTCAGCGAGGATGAGAAAGTGCTTTCTGGAACACCCTGCCGAATACGTATGGCTCCTCTGAGCCATTCATCGCCATACATAAATTTCAGAGTAAAGACAAAAGCGAACGTCTATCCAGATATTCTTTCTGAAATGTGCAGTACCATCGGGCTTGATTACGATGCGGATTGGAAACCGGCTGTTCCGAACCGGATAGAGCAGCTGGTGGAGAATAAGATTGCCCCGGTTTCAGGAAGGATGCTGCCGTATATAGTTACTACACCATCTGCCTTATCGATACTCGAAAAGCGCAGAGCCGAAATACCACTGAGAACCGTATCGCTGTCCGGCAAATACAGTGATTTCGATCATCTGGACAGGGAGATCAAGACAGTGATCATTGCAGACGCAACCGCGGTGCTGACCGATTCCGATGATCAATGGGGAGATGCATGCGCCCACGGCGTACCAGTAGCAGGCCTTGATAGATCCGGCAACTTCCTGAAATGGAAAGACAGAATACCGGCATCGAACGAAGACGAATTTGCCGAAGCATGGGTCAGGCTCCTGAAAATAGGCTGGTAACTTGTCTCTGGTTGTCAGAACTCCTAACTGGCTTGGTGATCTTGTCATGGCATTTCCAGCCCTTTCGATGCTGTTCGAGAAATATCCGCGCATGATCTTATGGAGCCATCCGAGAGTATCAGGGCTTATTCCCGTATTTTTCCCCTCAATCAGAATTCATACTGACGAAAGAATTAGAAGTGGAGATATCACTACACTTCTACTTATGACAGATTCTTTCAGATCAGCATTTCAGGGATTCCTCTCCCGTATACCGAATCGTATAGGATACAGGAGGGATATGAGGGGAATTCTTCTTACAGAAGCGATAGATCCTCCTCCTGATCGCTCACATCACCATTCTCTGGATTACGAGAGGCTCGCGGTGGCGGCCGGTGCTACCGGCAAACCAATTACTCCAATGCCTGCTGTCGATGCGGAAGGCAGGCCGCATACCGCCTATTTCGCTGGGGCCAGATACGGGAGCGCTAAAATGTGGCCCTGTTTCCGTGAACTTGCACAGATGATTTATTCTGCCGGAGGCCTCCCGTCCGTGTTTTACGGTTCACCTGAAGAAGAACCCGTCCTCAGAGAACTATCCTCAGATTTACCGCTCTGCGAAGTGAGAACCGATCTGACACTGCCGCAATTGGTTTCTCATCTCCTTAGAGCTGAGCTTGCGGTCGGAAACGATTCCGGAGGAGTGCATGTTTCAGCTCTGCTCGGAACACCTACAGTTACTATTTTCGGTTCAACTTCTTCCCGGTGGACTGCTCCTCTCGGCAGGTTCACTTCTGCTGTCAATACCAATCGACAGTGTTCACCATGTTTCAAACCTGAGTGCCCTTTCGGTCAACCTCTCTGTCTGAATGACATCTCGGCTGAAGAAGTGTTTTTCGCCTGCATGAGGCTGATGGAAACAGTTTCAGATGAATAAGAGAAAATACCTTCTTATAGACTGTAACGCACTTCTTTACAGAGGGTATTTTGCCATGATGCGTTCCCCGCTCAGGGCTAAGGATGGAACCAATACAAGCGGTCTGTTTTACCTCGTTCGCGCGATCATCGATATGAAGGATTCACGGTCACCTTATGTTACTGTTGCGGTATTCGACCACCCGTCACCTGTATTCCGCGTGGAATTATACCCCGAATACAAAGCCAACCGCCCTTCGATGCCTCCGGAGCTTCGTATACAGTCGTCATATGCACGTGATTTGATACCGGCACTTGGATTCCCGCTTCTGGAGAAGGAAGGTTTTGAAGCAGACGATATAATTGCATGGCTGACTCAGGAAGCAGTCTTAAGAGGCGAAAACGTTGAAATCCTTTCACCGGACAAAGACCTCCTTCAACTTGCCGCGGACGGTGTGACCATTATCAGGCCGGGCAGGGGAGGGGGTCGTGAAACCCTTATCGGGAAGAACGATGTTGAAAGTGTTATTGGTGTACGCGCTGATCAGGTCACGGATTATCTTTCCCTTACGGGCGATTCCTCGGACAATATCCCGGGCGCTAAAGGTATCGGACCAAAGACGGCGCTTAAACTCATAAAGGAATTCGACAGTATCGATAGAATCTATGGATCGATTACAGAGGTCGCACCGGAATCTGTCCGGAAAAAGCTTGAGAACAGCATGGAAATGGTCTATCTCAGCAGAAAGCTTATATCCCTGAAGCCTGCGCATTACATGGATATTTCAATTGAAGAGCTTTCAATGAAACCCCCCGATACAGAAATTGCTTCCAGATTACTTACTTCCATGGGAATGCACAGCATACTCGATAGAATGGGATTGACCCCTGCTGGGGATCTTTTCAGCACCATCGGCAGCATGGCTTCCTCCGAATGGTGTTCCACATCCATCGTAAGAAGTATCCATGACCTCGAGAAGCTTGACCTCGTCAGCCCCCCGGACGGATTTCTGGCACTTGATACAGAGACCACGTCAAAACGCCCCTTCGGGGCTGACCCTGTGGGATTATCCCTGACAGCATCGGAATCAAACGCAGTCTACATACCTCTATCCGGGACAGATGCTATTCTGATCGATGATGTCGTTCCGGTTCTCAAAAGGATATTGAAAGACAGGCTGATAGTGGCTCAGAACGGTAAGTACGATCTTCACATTCTTGAATCCATGGGCCTCCGGATCAACGAGTTGAAGGGAGATCCGATGATAGCGGATTACCTTCTGCGGCCAGAGATGCAGTCTCATTCCCTTTCGAACCTCTCAGTAAAGTGGCTCAAGAGACCGATGCTCGAATACACGGATGTACTTGGAAATTCCGGAACACTGGCCGATGTTGAAACAAAAAAGGTAGCGGAGTACTGCGGCTGCGATTCGGCCACCGCCCTGGAGCTGAACAGGATTCTCAGAAAAGAACTTGAAAAGGATGAGAAGCTGCTGAAACTGTACGATACACTTGAACTCCCGCTGGTCAGGGTGATCTCGGACATGGAAAAGCGGGGCATAGGGCTTGATACAAAATCACTGAAGAAACTTGAATCGGAATTCACAGATACAAAACACGAACTTGAGGAGGAAGCCAGGATAGCTGCCGGTTTTGCAGTCAATCTCAACAGTCCTTCGCAGGTTTCACATACATTGTTCGATGTGCTGGGTCTTACTCCTGTGAAAAAGACCGGTAAGGGTAAATTCTCGTCCAATATAGAGGTACTCGAAAAACTGAGGGGGAAGCACAGGTTTGTAGAAACGGTTATTCAGCACAGAGAACTTTCCAAGCTTCTTAACACTTACATCAAGAAATTACCTGGATACATCTGCGGGAGAGACGGGATGATACATACTTCTTTCAGTCAGACCGTTACAGCTACCGGAAGGCTGAGTTCGAGCAATCCCAACCTTCAGAATATCCCCATCAGAACGGAAAGAGGACGCGAGGTGAGAAGATGCTTCGTGCCAGGAGATGAAAATCAGGTACTAATTACCGCCGACTATTCGCAGATCGAGCTGCGCATTCTTGCGCATTTCGCAGGACCGGGGAATCTCAGGCAGGCCTACGAAGAGAATAAGGACATACACAGTGCAACCGCTGAGGCTATTTTCGGCGACGCGGCGCCGCAGCACAGACGGAAAGCCAAGGAAGTCAATTTCTCGATTCTTTACGGCATAAGTTCGTGGGGACTTAGCAACAGGTTGAATATCAGCAGGGGGGAAGCTGCGGGTATAATAACCAGATACCTTGAGACCTACCCTGAACTTGAATCCTTTTTCAGCAGATGTATAGAGTACGCGGAGGAACATGAGGAAACAAGGACGATTCTTGGACGAAGACGTGAGTTCAAGGGTTTCAGGTCCGCAAAGGGAACCACCAGGAACGCAATGGAGCGCATGGTGATAAACACGACGGTTCAGGGATCAGCCGCAGATATCATAAAGATAGCGATGCTGAAAGTTGACCGAAAACTGCAGGATACAGCGGACTCGGGGCTCGTTCTTCAGGTTCATGATGAACTTGTTGCAGCGGCTCCGGCGAACTCCGCAGAGCAGGTTGCAGCAATTATCAGAAGTGAAATGGAATCGGCGTACGAACTCGCAGTTCCGCTTGTTGTCGACACAGGAATCGGCAGGAACTGGCTGGAAGCCCAGCACTGATAAATAGTGTTATTAGTGAACTAGCTGTTAAATTCAGGTTTGATGCTTGTACCGGTCGTTGCAAGCCATTTTCTCCTTTGAATCTCCGAAGCGATAACAGCCGCAATACTTGATACATTGATGCATTTCCTTATTCCGGATTGCGGATAATAGATGCTGATATCCGCCATACCGGCAAGAGCAGTACTGAGCCCATCGGCTTCATTCCCGAACATGAACGCGCTTGAGAGGTCATATTCAGCTTCCCAGAGGGGAACAGCATCTTCTGAATTCTCTACGGCTACCAGCATCCGACCGCTCTCTTTTGCCCATACCGCAGCATCTTCAGCCTTTTTGAAATATCTCCAGGGAACAGTTGCATACGTTCCCCTTGATGTATGACTCAGCTTTCGGTTCCCAGGCCTGCAGCAGATCCCCGTCAGAAAAACCGCAGCCGGGTACAGCGCTTCTGCAGTCCTGAAAACGGATCCTACATTGAAAGCGCTCCGCAGGTTATCAAGTATGAACAGAGGCATACCACTTGAACTGCATAGCGATTCTGAGTAAACTGATGGTACAATGGTTTTAAGCAAAACACTCTTCCTGTTCACTGTTCTTTTTCTGGCAGGGTATTATACACCCTTTCAGTGCTTCTCTCAAATATGGATAGCCGCCCTTCCAGCCGGGATAATTCTAATTGCTGCAGGCCTTAGAAAAGGCGGGATAATAGTTCTCTGTTCGATCTCATTTCTTGCAGGGGCATCTATTTATACAGGAAACAGCGAACTTGCAGCTGATTCGGCAACTGCAGCGGGTGTATGGCGATGCCGCGTTGAAACTACCACAACGGCCGGGGCAATTCTTGCAAATGATTCCTGGAATACCGTCTGGGCATCCGGCAGGCGGCTTGCAGGCTCCGTAAGCAGGGGGGATTCGATAATAATAATCGGTTCTGTTAATGAAGGATTCATGGATAGTTACACATTCTTTGCCATTCCTTCAACGCTCCTGCAGGATCGTCTGCGGAAAGCTGTCACTGCGAGTCTATCCGCAAGAATCGCATCGCGGGAAACAAGTTCACTTGTATCAGCGCTTCTTGTTGGAGAAAGGGGTAATCTTCCGCAGGAGGTTCGCAGGGTTTTCAGGGATACAGGCACTTCTCACCTTCTGGCGCTCTCGGGTATGCATGTCGGCATTCTCTCAGGCTTAATGCTGATCATATTTCGAAAGCTATTCGGAAAAGGATGGCTTTCGATATTTGCGGTAATTCTCACAACATTCATTTACGTATTCGTATCCGGAGCAAGGGCATCTACTGTACGAGCAGGGCTTATGCTTCTTCTCGTAATTGTCGTATGGAATTCATCAGGTAGAAGGCCTGAACTACTCTTCGTATGGTCAATTGCTGTTATCGTACTAACTGCCGTATCGAATGGCGATGTTCTTAATGACACAGGGGCACAGATGTCATTCGGCGCGGTTCTCAGCCTGATAATCCTTGGAAGGAATTTCCGCTGCAGGGCATCATGGATCCTTTCAATAGCTTATGCGGGCGTTGTGGTAACCATTGCCCTGGCTCCTCTGGTCTCATTCAGATACGGAGGGCTTTGTCCTGTAGCTCCTGTTGCCACAGTCATCTCGTTCCCTTTTATGCTGGCAACAATGATAACCGGGTTCGCTGTACTTCTGGGTCCTCTTGCTCCGGCAGCATCACTGCTGTCCGAATGGGTTGTTTTCGTATGGCTTGCTGTTCTGAGTATTCTGGAATGCGGTACGATAATTTTCCAGCAATGGATGTACTGGCTGTGGCCCTTCTGTCTTATTGCCCTATGGCTGTTCGCCGGAAGGAGGGGTTTCAGCAGGAGGTTCAGATGAATAGTCCGCAGCAAAAGGTTCGATCAGCGGTGTTTCCTCAAGGATCTCAAAGACAATCTGGATGTTTCCCTCATTATCCATGGCATCTTCCATGGCATCGAGTCCTGTAGCCTGGATGATGCCGCCAAGTGGGAGAGGGAGTATAAGAGTATCACCCGGAAGCATTCCATAGGCTTCTCTGTATTCACCTCTGGTTTTGACTATCAGGATAACAAGCCCATCGTATCCGCTAAGAGCGTCTCCCCGGGAAACAGCTCTGTAAATACCCGGAGCCATCTGAATGCTTCTAGCCCGTTCAAGGATACTTAGATGGTAGGCTGCGGAAACAGTTACCGAAGGAACAACATCAGGTATAACAGGAAGGAACCTGACCGTATCCGAAACTGTAGGAGTTGTTATGATGATAGAAACAGAATCTTCAAGGCCGGGATAAGGCTGCCATGTCACGCTTCTGCCCATGGCAACGATATCTCCGGTTTCAATGAATGTCCCGTGAGAGCATTCCCACTTTGCTTCGTTACCATCGGGAAGAATAGTCGAGAAAGTTGTTGTTCTACCGCCCTCAAGATTCATCGAAGCAACTATATGAAGGGGATTCTGCTCCTGACCGCTGCACTGCGAAGCAAGCCAAAGCACAAGAACAGCCGCAGGGAGGGCAAACGGAAGGACGAGAGTAAGGAACCTCATGTATTTTTTTCTTCGTTTGTTTTTCATCATAGGGGAAATATGATTATAATTTCTTCCTGGAGAAACCCTTTAACAACACTGGCTGTTTTATTCGAAAGGCAGATTCATGAATAACGACTCAGCGGTTACGGACATTCTCCTTAAGCTTCTGCAGACAAGAAGCGTTTCGGGGCATACAGAGGAAGCGATGATAATTATCGAGGAAAGATTCAATAAGCTCGGGCTGAAAACGGAATTAACCAGAAAGGGAAGTCTTCTTGCTACCCTCGGGGGAAAGGTCAGCGAAGGCATTGTCCTGTCTGCTCATATGGATACTCTCGGAGGCATGATCAGCGGAATAGAAGAGGGAAGCGGGAAAATAGAGCTTCGCACCATCGGCTCATATACAATGTCCAGCATCGAGGGAGAATACTGCAGGGTCGAAACCTTCTCCGGGAAGCTTTTCAATGGAACAGTTCTATTTGATAATACATCTGTTCATGCTCACGGAATGGAAGACGCATCGGCAAAGCGTGAGAAAAAGAACATGTACTTGAGGCTTGATGAGGAGGTATCGAGCGGGGAAGATATCCGGAAACTTGGAATCTCCGTTGGAAATTACATTCATTTCGATCCGAGACCCGTATTGACTGGATCAGGATTCATCAAATCAAGACATCTGGATGACAAGGCGGGCGTAGCGATACTGCTGAAGGTTGCTGAAGATCTTGTTTCCCGGAATATTATTCCTTCCCGCACACTTCATTTCCTGGTAACCGGATACGAGGAAGTAGGCCATGGCGCAGCGGGTTATCTTCCGGATGATCTGATCGAGTTCATTGCTGTTGATATGGGAGTTGCCGGACCTGGCCGTGAATCTGCAGAAGATAAGGTAACTATCTGCGCCGCGGACAGCACAGGCCCATTCAACTATCTCCTGACGAAAGATCTGATAGCAACGGCAGAAGCTGAATCAATTCCCTATGCGGTTGATACTTTCCCGCATTACGGGTCAGACGCCGCAGTCGCACTGCGGGCGGGTCTGGATGTAAGGCATGCGCTGATAGGCCCTGGAGTCGACTCCTCGCACGCAATGGAAAGAACGCATATAAAAGCCCTCAGGGCGACTATAGACCTGATAACAGCCTATGTCAGCGATGTTAAGTAACCGCTGCGTGCTATTCACTCTTCTTTTCTGTTTATCCGGAAATATGTTTGCTTTCGTATACGAAACCGGTCCCGGCATGGCTTACGAGAACATCGGTGATGTACCACTTGAAAGCCTGCTCCCCGGAGACACTGTTCTCATTCATTACAGGGACGATCCTTACTGCGAAAAGTGGGTTATTGCCCGAACGGGAACTCCTTCTGAGAATATAGTTTTTCTGGGAGTACCCGGGCCGGGTGGCGAGCTACCGGTGATTGACGGGCGAAATGCAATTACCAGGCTTGAACTTGATTACTGGTCGGAGGGGAGAGGGGTCATTAATTTTGGAGGGTCCAGTATCCCGAATCAGGAGCCCGATTATGTGATAATAGAGAATCTGGAAATAAGAAGCGGACGCTCCCCGTTCACTTTTACTGATGATAACGGACAGCCCGGCAGCTATTCGGATAATGCTGCTTCGATATATCTGGTCTCCGGAGAGCATATCACAATAAGAAATTGCGTTCTCCACGATTGCGGTAACGGATTATTCTCTTCACACGAATCGGGTGATATCACAATTGAATACTGCCATATATACGATAACGGTATTGAAGGCAGTATCTTTCATCATAATAATTACACCGAATCACAGGGTATAATATTTCAGTACAATCACTTCGGTCCTCTTAGGAGCGGGTGTGCGGGGAATAACCTCAAAGACCGTTCCTGTGGAACTGTAATTAGATATAACTGGATCGAAAGCGGCAACAGGCAATTGGATCTCGTGGACTCATCGTATCCTGAAATTTACAATGATCCATCGTACCCCGAAACTTTCGTTTACGGCAATATCCTTATTGAACAGTACAACGAGGGGAACAGTCAGATATCTCATTACGGCGGAGACGGTTCCAATCCGGATTATTACAGGAAGGGGATACTGTATTTCTACAGCAATACTGTAATATCCAACCGCAGCGGGAATACAACTCTTTTCAGATTATCCACGAACGCCGAAAGCGCTGACGCAAGAAACAATATCGTATATGTGACGGACAGCGGTAGCGGACTGGCATTACTGGACACCTACGGTATTCTTAATATCAGGAACAACTGGTTTAAAACCGGCTGGGTTGAAACTCATCAGAGCGGTTTTCAGGGGACAGTTATCAATGCAGGAGGCATGGTCACAGGTGAACTTCCCGGATTTTGCAGTCCGGGGTCGGAAGATTTCCACCTTGAATGGGATTCTCAATGCATCAATGCGGGAACATCGCTTCATCCGGATGTTCTTCCCGGGCATGATGTACTGGCTCAATACGTGAAGCATTGTCAGCATGAAACCAGACCGTATGACGGTATTTTCGACATAGGAGCTTACGAGTATCAGAGTACCGGGATCGGCAGTGAGGAATTCGAGTCCGGCACCGCATATCCGCTGAATGTGCACAGAGAAGGCGAGTACATTGTATTTTGCGGTCTGGAGGCGGGATCAGCAATAAAGCTGTTCAACATCACCGGCAGGCTCCTTCACAGTTCGGGAGTTACATGGACCGAAGAGTATAGATGGAATACGAGCGGTGTTCCAGATGGTATGTACATGTTCCTGCTGGACGCAGGTGAAACAATACAGGGCAAATTCGTTCTCATGAAGTGAATCTGTACTAACCGCCCAGAATGATGTCCACAGCTGAGGAGATATTTTCCGTGATTTTCCAGGGCCTGATCCAGCCCTCCGCATTTATCTTTCTTAACTGATCCTCTCCGCGGCCTGTAAGAACAAGAAGCGTCTTCAAACCGGCCCTTCTGCCAAGTTCCATATCCGAATCAGCATCACCGACGATATATCCTCCATCAGGCAGGCTAAGCTCCCTTCTTGCGGATTCAATCATACCTGTACGCGGTTTTCTGCATTCACATTCATCATCCGGATGATGCGGACAGTAGTAAATGCCGGATATCATCCCCCCGGCGCTGTATACCAGGTTTATAAGATGCCGATGTATCTCCTGCACATCAGAGACAGTGCAGTACTTTCTGGCAATAGCTGACTGGTTCGTCAGGACTATCACAGGGTGTCCGGCATTACTTAGTTTTGCCAGAGCTTCAATGGCTCCGGGAATAGGGAGCCATTCTTTGAGTGATCTGACATAATCGACCCTGTTCAGGTTGATAACACCGTCCCTGTCAAGAAATACCGGCTCAGCTCCCATCAGCCAGAGGCCAGTTTTGCGCGGTGATAGGCAACAAGATCTTTCAAACCGTTTTCGAATTTTATCTCAGGGTTCCATCCCAGAACAGTTTTTGCTTTTGAGCTGTCCAGGGCGATCTTCAGAATCTCCTCCGGCAGGGAGGGGCCGAATGATGGTTTACAATCGGACCCGGCATAGCCTCGTATGATACTGTCGAGTTCTATTACAGATCTGCCGATGCCGAAACCGATATTGAATATTTCTCCTGAAATATCAGTTCTTTCAAGGTCCATGCACATCCAGTTGGCCCTTGCTATATCTTTTACATGCACATAATCCCTCAGCTGCATACCATCTCCGTTGATGACCGGCGGTGCGCCGGTAAGGTATGCAAGTGTAAATATAGCTGTTACACCGGCCTCTCCATACGGGTTCTGCCTGGGTCCGTAAACGTTAGGATATCGGAGAATAACGTAATCCATCCCGTACAGATACCTGTAAAGGAAAAGGTAATGCTCCACTGTATGCTTGCTTATACCGTAATGGCAGATGGGATTCACGGAATGTTCTTCCTTCACTGGAATATTCTCGGGCTGCCCGTAAACTGCACCGCCCGTGGATGCGTATACTATTCTTTTTACCCCGCCGGTTCGTGCCGCTTCAAGGATATTGAGAGTTCCCTTTATGTTCACATCAGCATCGAAAAGAGGTTCCCTGACGGACCTTCTAACATCCATCTGAGCCGCATGATGGCAGATGATATCGAAGCCGCCGCTGGAAATAAGTTTAAAAGCGGATTCGCTTCTGATATCCATTTCATGGAAACGGGCCTTGGGGTTTATGTTATCCATGAATCCTGTGGACAGGTTGTCCAGTATATGGACTTCACATTCCTTCTCCAGAAGGAAATCAGTGATATTTGAACCAATAAAACCGGCTCCCCCTGTGATCAATACCTTCATAAGACCTCCGGTGCCAAGTCCGCAGAAAAACT
The DNA here is from genome assembly GCA_030592645.1 of Candidatus Fermentibacterota bacterium. Taxonomy (GTDB): domain Bacteria; phylum Fermentibacterota; class Fermentibacteria; order Fermentibacterales; family JCC-6; genus Aegiribacteria. The sequence continues at coordinate 49,186 of JAUVIR010000001.1, forward strand.
GTCCCTGCCGGACAAATAAAGTAATCGTATATTATCGTTCAACTGTATCCGGATAATACTACCAACGCGAACGGTCCGGTCAAGACCCGGATCGGACCATGCAGTTCAGGAGGAACGATGAAAATTCTTTTACTCTCCGGAGGGAAATCCGCCGAGCGCGAGGTTTCGATTGTTTCTGCCGCATTCGTTCAAAGTGTTCTTGAGCGATCAGGTCATAGTGTTATCCCTGTTAGTATTGATATGTATGGCCAGTGGTTCTCCGAAAATGATTCTCTTCTGATACACACCGGTCATCCAGTATGGAAACTGCTGCGGGGAGATTCTGTGATTGCTTTCGATGTCGTATTTCCCGTCCTTCACGGTCCATGGGGAGAAGATGGTTCAGTGCAGGGACTCTGCATGATAGCCGGATGGCCCTGCGCCGGTGCCGATATCATGACATCAGCCGTTGGAATGAACAAAATTACTGCGAAGGAACTTGTTTCATCACGGGGTATTCCGGTTGTCCCCTGGAAAACCTTTACCGTTCAATCTCCTCCACACACCGAAGACCTCGCTTCAATGAGATATCCTCTTTTTGTAAAACCGGCAAGAATGGGCTCAAGTGTTGGAATCTCGAGGATCGATTCGCCTGAATACCTAGGTGAAGCTGCTGAGATAGCATTCCGATTCGACAGCCTCATTCTTATCGAAAACGGCATAGAGAAAGCAAGAGAGATCGAAGTAGCCCTGCTTTCTGAATCAGGCATAGTTTCATCTTCAGTTACCGGTGAGATACTTCCGGGCAGGCAGTGGTACGATTACACAGCAAAATACAGTTGCTCCGAATCGAAGCTGCTCATTCCAGCGCCTATCTCTGAAGATCTTTCGAAGGAGATAAGATCCTGCGCGGAAGAGTGTTTCTCCATTCTGGGCGGATCCGGGTTCGCAAGAGTGGATTTCCTTCTCGACAGAGATGATAAATACTATTTCAACGAATTGAATACTATTCCCGGTTTTACGGATATCAGCATGTTCCCGAGGCTCTGGGATGCGACAGGAGTCAGTCCTTCAGAAGTTATGAACAGGATACTTCAGGAAGCTCTCAGAAGGAATTCCCCGAACATTGAAAGTTCAGTGAAATAGTGAGTAATATTAAAGTTGACCTCAGAAGTGATACCGTAAGCATACCGGACCATGCGATGAGGAATGCGATGGCCAGGGCAGAGGTGGGTGACGATGTATTCGGTGAGGATCCGACCGTAAACCACCTGGAGAACATCGTTGCCGAAATGACCGGATTCGATAGAGCTGTGTTCATGCCCACCGGCACGATGTCCAACGGGGTGGCCATAAGAGCACTCACTTCTCCAGGTGATGAAGTGATCTGCGGCAGCAGGAGCCATGCATATTTATATGAAAGAGCACAGTACGCCATGCTTGGCGGTCTTCAGATGCACAGGATAGATGAGTCGGATAACGGCTGTATTCCGCCGGAAGAAATTGAAAAGGCACTCTCAAGAGGAGTGGATCAGCATTACGCACCTCGAACACTTGTCACTCTGGAAAACACTCAGAATGTCATGGGCGGTCTTGTTCTTCCGGAGAATGAAGTCCTTGCAATAACCGATATCTGCAGCAGGAAGGAGGTTTCCGTTTACCTTGACGGCGCAAGGGTGTGGCATGTTGTTTCCTCATCCGGTGAAAACCTCAGAAAAATACTTTCAGGTTACAGCATGGTTTCCATGTGCTTCTCCAAGGGTCTTGGATGTCCCGTTGGCTCAGTTCTCGTTTGTTCCGCGGAGTATGAGAGTAAAGTGCGTTTCCTGCGCAAGCAGCATGGGGGCGGAATGAGACAGGTCGGTATTCTTGCCGCAGCCTGTCTTTACGCCCTTGAGCATAACCTCCCAGTACTTTCCAGAACGCACCAGTACGCCCGGATCATTGCCAAAGGTATAGCCCGTTCACCTGTTCTGGAGATGCTGAATCCCCAACCGGATACCAACATTGTTATAGCAGAAACCCCGGAAGGCAAAGCAGAAATTATTGCTGATGCCCTTGCAAGCCTTGAAATAGGCTGCCTGGCACTATCACCATCAATGCTACGATTTGTTACTCATCTTTCTCTTTCCGAACGGTCAGTTAAATATGCTGCCGATGTACTGTCGGCATTTGGAGGGTAAAATGATCACTGGAGTTATTGGAACAGGGCATCTTGGTTACCATCACGCAAGGATTCTCGGAGGGATAACCGGCAGAACAGTTCCCATATTTGACACAGACACCGAAAGAATGAACAAGCTCGCATCCGAGCTTGATATCAGGCCATGCGGAAAACTGGATTCCCTTATTGAAGAATGTGACTCCGTTGTCGTAGCTTGTCCTACCTCCAGCCATTATCATGTTGTGCTCAAAGCCCTTAAAGCCGGTGTGCACGTTCTTGTGGAGAAACCCATATCTGCAACTACTGGTCAGGGACAGGAAATGGTTGATATGGCAGATGATATGAATCTCATACTTGCCGTAGGACATTCAGAACGATTTAATCCGGCCATACTAGCCGCCGCGGATTTGATCGATGATCCCCTTTTCGTGGAAGGTCACCGAATGGCTCCTTTCAATCCAAGAGGAACCGATGTATCCGTTGTACTCGATCTTATGATACATGATATTGATCTTGTGCTTTCATTTGTTCGCTCTCCTGTTGTTTCCGTTCAGGCTTCGGGTGTGCCTGTTTTAAGCGATAACGTTGATATTGCCAGCGCAAGGATACAGTTCGAAAACCGCTGCGTGGTTAACATGACCGCAAGCAGAATATCCAGAGAACAGGTCAGAAAACTCAGGTTTTTCCAGAACAGGAAGTACGTCTCAGTTGATTTTGCCGCAAGAAAAGTAGAAGCTTACAGAATGGTGGATGGAAGAATTGAGCCTGTGCCGGTCACTGTATCGGAAGGTGACGCCTTAACGGCTGAGCTTAACGATTTCAGAATGTCATGCGAAACTGGCTGTGCTCCCACTGTTTCCGGTCTTGATGGTCTGAATGCATTAAGATCTGCACAGATCATCTCAGGTAAGATACAGGAAGCGATGGAAGAGCTTCCCAGACCCTCAGAATGAAAATAGTCATCTCAGCGGGAGACCCTTCAGGTGATATCCGCGGAGGGGAACTGCTTGAGGAACTTAAAAAGTCGACCTCTCTTGAAGTCTCAGGTCTTGGAGGCAGCAATATTGAAAAGGCCGGCGGCAGTGTACTGTTCAATCTGAGCGAGTATTCAGTAATGGGTTTCGCAGAAGTACTATCCTCACTTGCCAGATTCCGCAGACTTCGCCGCGAAATGAAATCACATATTCTTTCTGCCGATCCGGATATTCTGCTTCTTATTGATTATCCCGGTTTTAATATACCCCTCGCATGCTGGGCGAAGAGAAGAGGTTACCGCGTTATTTACTATATCTCACCACAACTCTGGGCATGGGGATTGAAGAGGGTCAGGAAAATACGAAGATCCGTTGATCTGATGATAACTCTTTTCCGGTTTGAAGTTGATTTTTACAGTAAATATGGTGTTACTGCCCGTTGTTCCGGCCACCCGCTGGCGGATTCGATCCCGGAGCCTCTTAAATCTCATCTTTCCGGAGAAATAGCTTTTCTCCCCGGAAGCCGCCGGCAGGAAGTTTCGCTGCTTCTTGAGCCCATGATAGATTCCTTTGTGATCCTGAGGGATGCCGGACTGGTTTTCGGCGCTGCTGTCGCGGTATCCCCCGATGTACCTGCAGAACTGTATGAACAGGCGGGGAAGGTGGAGGGTGTCAGGCTGGCCTCTTCGGTTGAGGATGCTCTTTCGAATGCCTCGGCAGCTGTAGTCTGCTCGGGTACAGCAACCCTTGAAACTGCCATGTGGGGAATTCCATTCATAATCACCTATAGAACATCTCCCTTGACTTACTTCCTCGCAAGATTCCTTGTGAGGGGCGTTTCAAACATCGGAATGGCTAACATCGTGACGGGTGTGAAGATCGCCCCGGAGCTTATTCAGAATGATGTATGCACTGAGAATATCGTCAAACATGTAAAACCGCTTCTTCAGGATACAGACACACGAAGAGAATCACTGAATGGAATGAATCTTGTAAGGGAAGCACTTGGCTCCAGAGGATCCTCCGGAAGGGCAGCCAGATACATTCTGGAAGCTTTAGATGAGATCTCCTGACCTGCTCAGCTTATCGAGGGGATTGGGACGGATAGTCCTGAGGCTTTGCGGTCTCTCCTGGCGCGTACGTTACGTCAGGTTCGCTCCCTTTCGAGCAGGCAGAGCCAGAAGCAAGCCGGCGCTCTTCGCGTTCTGGCACGGCAGACAGCTGCCGCTTATACATACTCACAGAAACGAGGATGTAAGCGTACTTGTAAGCCGGAACAGAGATGGTCAGTACGCAGCCAATGTACTTCATTCCATGGGTTTTCATACTGTAAGAGGATCCAGTTCAAGAGGCGGATTTGAAGCCGTTCGATCGATGGCAATCGTTCTACGGAACGGATTCGACGCCGCTGTCACACCTGATGGCCCAAGAGGTCCTGCAGAAAGCGTTAAAAGCGGTCTTGCTCATATATCAAGGCTTGGAAATAGACCACTGATACCGATAGGTGCTTCAGCCTGGCCTGCAATTCGCCTTGCTTCATGGGACCGTTATCTTCTGCCACTTCCATTCGCACGCGTTGGGATCGTAGAGGGAAGGCCAATTCCCGCAATGAAAAGGGAGGATGATCCGCAGCACTGGAAGAATAGGGTAGAGACCGAACTGAACAGGGTAACAGCATACGCTGATATGCTCGCATCGCCTTCCGCGATGTTTTTCACCCGTATTCTTAGAATAACTGGAGCATTACTGCATCCGCTTGCATCGATCGCACTGCTGTTCAGACCAAAGCGTGAGAAGATGGAAAGAAAAGGGATCGTCCAGCCGACAAAGAGCAATCCTGTATGGATGCACGGTTCATCGCTTGGCGAATTGAACGGTCTTATGCCGTACGCTGAATACCTAAAAAGAAACGGCATTCCTGTATGGATAACCTGTTTTACACCATCCGGACGATCATTCATCGAAGGAATAGGCCTTCCGGGAAGCTATATTCCGCTTGATGTTCGAAATTATGCTGAACGATTCATCCGTAGGATAAAACCAAGAGCATTTATCCTTGCTGAAACAGAAATATGGCCTGTCACCATCCTCAACGTTCTTAAGACGGGAGTTCCGTGCATGATGATAAACGGCAGACTCTCACCAAAAAGTCTCAGGGGGTTCAGACTTATGGGGTCCCTTCCCGCAAAAATGCTCTCCTGCTTTGCCGGTATTCTGGCAAGAAGCGATGAGGACAGCAAAAGATTCCTCCAAATGGGTATAGACAATAGGATTGTAAAAACCTCAGGAGATTCCAAATTTCTGGCAGACCGAGGTGATCCCCCGACGCAATGGCGCGAAGTATTCAATACCGACAAGCCCGTATTTGTGGCCGGCTCCACAAGAAACAATGAAGAAGATATCCTTCTCAAAGCTGCCAGATCAGCAGATTACTTCCCTCTGATAGTACCGCGTCATCTCGATAGAATAGATGATGTATGGGAAATAATGCTCCGGAATGGATATTCTCCGGTTAAATGGTCGAAGCTTACCGGATCAACTGGCGAAACTCTTGATTTCGACAGTATTTTAGTAGATGTTCATGGAGTACTTGCTCAGATGTACGGTGCGGGTGATGCTGCTTTCGTTGGCGGTACTCTTGTTCCTGTTGGAGGGCACAATGTTCTTGAACCTGTTATGCGGGGCATACCGGTAATTATCGGTCCCCATCATAGCAGCTTTACTGAAGCGGTAACCAGTATGACTGAACTGGGAATAGCCCATATCGTCTCATCACAGGAAGAGATAGCTGACGTACTTGTCATGCTGCGCAATAGTCCATTAAAGAGAAGAGATGTCGTTGACGGATTTGATCGCATGAAGGGAAATATGCTTGACGATTTCAAGGGATTGATCCGGCGATCCGGATTGATTGAACAGGAAATAAACCTGTGAAAAGACCTGACATACTCTTTCGGAGGATAGTTTCCAGGGAGGGTGCTTACGCATGGGCGGGATGGTGTCTTATGCCATTCGGGTGGCTTTACGGTCTGATTGCCTCCATCAGGCGGAGATGGTACGAGTCTGGAGATAGACAGTTTCGCCTTCCTGTACCTGTTATCAGTGTTGGAAACATAGAAGTCGGCGGTACCGGGAAAACACCGGTTACAATATGGCTTGCCAATCGTATAGCGGGAATGGGCTATACAGTGTCAGTTGTAGCGCGGAATTTCGGACAACGTACAAATGCCTGCAGAGTAAGGCTGGACAATGACGATGTCAGGAGTAATTTCACCGATGAAGTTCTTCTCCTTGCTGAGAGCCTTCTCGGCAGAAGCAGTGTTTACTCGGGGCGATCGAAAACAGAGGCGGCTACAAAAGCCTATCGTGGAGAAAAGCCGGACATAATAATAATTGATGACGGTTTTCAGCACCTCCAGCTTTACCGCGATATAGAGCTGGTCGTCCTCGATTTTGCGAGCCCTTTCGGACAGGGAGGTATACTCCCGTCTGGAACCCTGAGGGAGTTTCCCTCCGTTATTTCACGAGCAGATCACATCTGGATAAACCGGATACCATCTGGTATGTCGGCGGAATGGATCAGGAGAAGAGTATCGGATTACAACTGGAAAGCTCCCGTACAATTCAGCAGGGTGAAACATACGGGAGTCAGGCTTGTAAACGGAAAAGTGCTGTCCGGTATTCCACAGAGAACTGTTCTCGCTTTCTGCGGAATCGGAAAACCGGAAAGCTTCCGCAATTCGCTTGAAGAAGCAGGGTTCAGGGTTGAAGGTCTTGAGGTGTTCCCCGATCACCATATTTATTCTAAAGATGATATAGAACGTTTAACTTCGATCATGGAAATAACCGGCGGATCTGCTCTTATAACAACTGCAAAGGATGCCGTTAAACTTTACGGCATACCGGGAACAGGAGATATTCTGGTGCAGAACATGAACCTTGATGTTGAGGGGGCTCTTCCGGAACTCATGAATGATATTCAGAACTGCATAGATCTATACAAAAAACGGAAAAGGAAATCAGAAGAAGTATGAGTAATGGTGTCATAGAAACCGATGTTCTTATTCTTGGCGCAGGTATGGCTGGTCTTACATGCGCACTCTCCCTTCCTTCCGAACTTGAGATTCTTCTCGTGAGCAAGATGCCAATGCCTACAGGAAGCACTTATCTTGCCCAGGGAGGACTTGCCGCGGCAATTTCAGAAGATGACAGTTTTAAACTGCATCTGGAGGATACAATAAACGCAGGAGGAGGACTGGTAAACGAAGAAGCGGCAATAGACATAATATCAGCAGGTCCGCGTCTTGTTCGGCAACTTTCCAGCTGGGGAGTTAACCTCGAGGGTTCATTCGGAAAGGGAAAGAGCGGTATAGAGGGAGGACACAGTGTCAGGCGCGTACTTCATCATAAGGACAGGACAGGAAGGCTCATAAGCGAGGTGCTAAGCGAATGCAGCCTTGAACGCGGGAATATAACTGTAATGGAAGGCGCATTCGCAGTTAACCTTCTTACAGCATCAAGAGAGATGCCTGAACTTGTTGAAAATGCTGTTGACAGATGCATAGGAGCGCACATCCTTCAGAATGGCACGATTCTTACAGTTCTCGCAGGAGAAACGGTCATCGCTACAGGCGGTTCAGGAAAAGTATACAGGTACACTTCAAACCAGGATTCCTCCACAGGAGACGGAATAGCGATGGCTTACCGTGCTGGTCTTCCAATAATAAATATGGAATTCTACCAGTTTCACCCTACCTGTCTGTTTCACCCGGATAAACGTAATTTTCTTATTACAGAGGCGCTCAGAGGAGAGGGAGCGGTTCTTCTCAACCTCGAGGGTGAGCGGTTCATGGAGAATTACGATCCCCAAAGAATGGAACTGGCACCGCGGGATATAGTCGCAAGGGCTATTGATTCGGAAATGAAGAGACTGGGTAACGATCACGTTCTTCTGGATGCAACTCACCTGGGCAGGGAAAAACTGACCATCTCTTTTCCAGAAGTCACCAATGGTGTAACTTCTGTAGGCATCATTCCGTGGGAAGAGCCCATACCTGTTGTTCCAGCTGCCCATTACACAGTTGGCGGGATCGATGCACAAACAGACGGCAAAACAGCCATGAACGGCCTCAGAGCAATAGGTGAGGCATCCTGTACCGGATTTCATGGTGCCAACAGATTGGGAAGCAACAGTCTTCTTGAAGCCGGTGTTATGGGGCTTAAAGCAGCTGATTCTATTCCTGGAACGCTCATGGATCCCGATTCATTCCATGCAAGGGACTGGTCCTTCGGCAGAGCTGAACCACTTATGGAAAACGTACTTGTGGATTACGCATGGTCAGCCCTCAGAAACGTCATGTGGGATTATGTCGGAATAGTCCGGTCTGACAGAAGGCTTCATCGGGCCCTTCGCATAATAGATGTTCTTGCAGGCGAGATAGAGGCGGATTACTGGACCATGCTCCCGGTAATCGGATTGCTGGAACTGCGTAACATCTGCACTGTCGGCAGGATCATTGTTAAGTCCGCATTACGCAGGCGAGAGAGCAGAGGTCTGCATTTCAGCCTGGATTGTCCAGAGACAAAACAACCCCCCAGAGATACCGTTATTAAGCTCATGTTATGAAAAAGACGTATTACTATCTATTCCCGTCAGCCCTGGCACTGCTTCTTTCTTCCTGCGGCTCAACACCGGTCTACAGGGGGGAGGGTATACATTGCACGGGGGGGGAATGGTCGGAGATAAGCTCATCGGGAGGCAGCCCGACAACTTCAACTGACAATGCAATGATGAATGAGATCGAATCGTGGATGGGAACACCTTACCTTTACGGTGGTGAGAGCCGTAATGGAGTTGACTGCTCTGCATTCACACAGGCGGTTTATCATGCGGTAAGTATCGATATTCCAAGAACAGCAAGTCAGCAATCCGCCGCTTCCGAGTCAGTAAACCCGCCGGATCTGCAGTTCGGAGATCTTATTTTCTTCAACACTTCCGGATCCGGTATATCACACGTAGGTATATACATAGGTAACGGTTTCTTTGCTCATGCTTCGTCAAGTAGAGGTGTCGTGAAGGAATCACTCGCCAAACAGTACTACGCGGACAGGATAGTATCTGTGGGAAGGTTCATGTAATGACATTCTTATTCTGCTTTATTCTGGCGTCAGGCGCTGTATTTCCTTCGCAGTTCACACATGTTGAAGGCTTCATGGACCTTGATGATTCAGCAACACCAACAAGATTCGGGCTTCTGCTTGTAGCAGGAGAGGATTCCGCAGCCAATACACAGATGGCGCAATTGATTCTGGCAGCAACGGACAGCCTCCCTGATAATGCTTCTGCAGATCTGTATGTGGTAACAATTGATGAGCCGGGTTACCCGGATATTGCAGCACTATGCGGTGAGTACGAAGGGTATCCCGCGACCCTGATTCTTGTCGGTCACTGCGGTTTTATTGAACTGGACCCCTGTTTTCTCGCCATGGAGATAATCGATGCATGGTATACGTGGGGCAGCCCGGATTCAAGAAGAACAGGTATCTGCAATTTCTGCCGGAGATGCAATCCATAACAAAAAGGAAATAGTATGGAATGGTTTGAACGGTCTGACTTCTGGGAGCTTACTTATCCATTCATGTTTCCGGAAACCAGGATAGAGAAAGCCGAACAGGATGTTCTTTTACTTCTGAAACTCGCAGATTTTGAAAAAGATGATGTTCTTGACCTCTGCTGCGGCCCTGGCAGATTCGCAATTCCGCTTGCAAGAATGGGATACAATGTAACAGGAGTTGATATCACAGGCTTCCTGCTGGATATAGCAAGAAACAGAGCTTCACTTGAAAACGTTGAAATGGAATTGGTTAAAGAGGATATGCGCAGGTTCAGTCGACCCGAATCCTACGATCTGATATTCAACATGTTCACATCGTTCGGGTACTTCAAGGAAAACTCGGATAACATGCAGGTTCTTGAAAATGTGAATGAATCCCTGCGGCAGGGGGGAAAATTCGTAATGGAAACAATGGGTAAGGAAACACTTGCTTCAATATTCCATCAGGTTACAGATGAAGAGACAGATGAAGGGCTTCTGCTTATCCAGAGGCATAGAATAGAGGACGGCTGGAACCGTATAGAGAATGACTGGCTTCTGATCGAAGATGAGAGTGTACTTGGCAGATGGAAATTCTCGCACTGGATCTACAGTGCAGCTGAACTCAAGAGTATGCTTCTCGGTGCAGGTTTCTCTAATGTAGAGATCTACGGTGATCTAAAAGGAGCTCCCTACACTTCGGAATCGGCCAGATTAATTACCCTATCAACATCCGGTTAAGAATGTAGTATATCTCAGCGTTGACTGAGAACTTCTAAAATTAGGTGATTCCCATAATATGAAATTCAATATTATCTTCATTATTGCAGCTTCTCTATTGATACTTAATTTGCCGATTCTCACTTCTTGCGCGGTAAACAGGGTTATCTATACAGAGAACGTGGAAGTACATGGTTTTCTAATCAGAGTTGTACTTCTTGAATCGCGCGAATTGAACGAACTTGTGATATCCATGCAGGAGCCGGGACACTCGATCAAGGAGAGAGTCTTCTTTGTCAACTGGGTTCCGCAATTCCTGGAAATAGACGATTACAATGATGATTCAATGCTGGATATCAAGATAGTCAGCACCAATGATGAGGTGCACTATTTCTACAGCACAGCACTCGGATTAATCGCTGACTAACACCGGGTTATCTGTTACGCTCTTCGTAAAGGATCGCGTATCTCACTGCCATAAGTCTGATCGAAGCATCCGCTTCAGGACTCGCGAGAATTTCCCTCCATATTCCAGCCGCCTGGTAATAGTGGCCTGTGACGGTGTAAATGAGGGCTGCTGCGGCAAGCGCTTCAAATGGAGGGGATTCGTCCATAAGGCATATCTCAAGCTGCCTCAGCGCTTCGTTCGGATCACCCCTGTTCCAGGCAATCTCAGATTGGATAAGAGCTGCATCGTATTTATGGGCAATCGGCTCGAGCAGCTCTAGAACGGCGCCGGTACCTTCCTGTTTAAGTATGATCAGGGAAATATTATATGTCGGAATAGACCATTCCGGATCCCTTTGCATCGCGGATTCCAGAAGTCTCCTGACCGACGTTGTATCCCCGGTTTGAAGTACTTCTGTAGCTTCCCTTACAAGTCTTGCGGATTCAAGACGGTTCTCCAGTGCTTCGGACAGCTCTTGCGGAAGGGGCAGGGTTACTTCTTCTCCCGGTTGAGGACGCTCTGCGGGGGAATAACCTGACTGTATCGCCAGTACCTCAGCTCCTCCATCGAGCTCAATAGCCCATGCGATGAAAGCCCATCCGTCATTCTCCTGCCAGGTATATCTGCAGTATTCTCCGGTGGAATACTCATTGATTTCCGGTAGAACAACTGTATCCTGCGTTCCGCATGCGACGAGTAGTGAGATGAGAAGTGAAAGTGCAATAATAGCTGCTGCTTTAGTCACGAATTCCGCTGCCTTTCCGCGCTTAGTAGTTCTTCCAGTTCAGTGAGAATATCTGCAATATCTTCTCTGCAATCCACCCCCACAGCTCTGCCCCTGAGCTCCGCTGCGCCCCTAAAGCCCCGTATATAATTAAGGAGCTGCCCTCTGAAGATACTATGAAGGTGATTCGCCGGTAAATACTCGCTCATCATCCCGTACTGCTTCCAGATAACGGAAACGATCTCACCTGGAAGGGGATAGGCGTCCTCGGGTTTCCCTGTAGAAAGTCCTCTGAATATCCAGGGATTACCGAGGGAACCTCTGCCTAGCATCAAACCTGCAGCACCGGTTGAATCAAGAAGGTCAAGCGCATCATTAACGCTTCTCGAATCTCCATTTGCGATTATCGGAACCGGTGAATTCCGAACGATCCGCTCGATCTCCCGTTTTCTTACTTCTCCTGAAAACATATCCGACCGGTACCTTCCATGCACTGCAACTGCTGCAGCACCCTCATCTGCAAGCAAAGCGGGAAGACTGTCCGGGACAGGTTCCTGCGGTGACCACCCGACGCGGATCTTTACAGTTACAGGCAGGTGTGTATGAGACACTACAGCTCTGATTACAGCGGTAAGTTTTGGAATATCTCTCAGAAGAGCTGAACCGGAACCGCTGTTGACTACTTTCTTTACGGGACATCCTGCATTGATATCTATAAAATCAAAACCCAGTTTTGAAACAAGCTCGGCTGCTCTCTCAAAATCTTCCGGCCTTTTTCCGAAAAGCTGAACACCTATGGGTTTTTCTTCAGGGTGGAAACGTAGAAGTTTGTGTGATTTGACGGATCTTCTTGATAATCCGGCGGCCGCGACCATTTCAGTCACAACCGCTGTCGCCCCCATTCGGCGGCATATTCTCCTGAAAGCAGAGTCCGTGGCACCGGCCATCGGCGCGAGAACCAATCCATGCGTATATTCTTTTAAACTACTGTTTGCCATGAAGGCAAACATATACATTGGATGACTTACAGTGCAATTACATGATTGAAGTGATAAATGATGGCATGTGATATCTGTCTATTCCTGGACAGCGAGACCGAAAGCACGATAAGGCGGGCATGGAGCATTCTCAGAACAAGGGGGTTGTCATCTCCGCTGCTGCGTTCAGGAGGCAAACCGCATCTGACCCTTGCTATATGGGAGGATCTGGATCCTGAATTCATCCTGGATGACCTTGCGGACTTTGCCAAGACACACAGTGTATTTCCTGTTACTTTCTCTTCAATAGCAACTTTCGGCCCCGAAAGCGGAACAGTGTTTCTCGGTCCTGTCTTTACACCTTCACTTATAATCGTACACGATCAGCTTTACAGGATATTCAGTGAAATGAAAGACTTCTCGGAAGATTACTATCGTCCAGGATCCTGGTTACCACACTGTTCACTGACCCTCGGGCTGCCTCCTGCAGACCTCCCGGAGGCTATCAATACCTGCATGGAGATAATCAATCTTCCTATCAGGGGGTGGATCAAGGAGATCGGTCTTCTCACATTCGACCGCGAATCGGTGCATTCTATAAGAAGCTACAAACTCGGGGAATAAAACTTAACATTTGGTGCCTGGCACCTTTTGTTAAGAATGTTACATTTCGATGCCTGACCCCAAATGTTCATCCGCGTGGAAGGAGCTTCTGACAAGCGGGGCGGAGGCTACTGAAACAAATCCCATCGATAGTGCTTCATCTTTCCATGCATCGAATTCATCCGGCGTTACATATCTGTCCACAGGCCAGTGACTGCGCGAAGGCTGAAGGTACTGCCCAAGTGTGAGCATCGTAACCCCTTTTTCCCTGAGATCCCCAAGCGCGCTTCTGATTTCACTCTCAGTTTCTCCAAGGCCGAGCATGAGACCGCTCTTCAGAGGAGTGGAGGGAGCAAGACTACCGTACGATTCAAGTACTTCTAGGGACAATCTGTAATAGGCTTCAGGTCTGACATCGGGGAATAGACGTTCAACTGTCTCGAGGTTGTGATTGAATACATCAGGTTTCGAGTCCGCAATTAATTTCAGTGCCTCTACACTGCCCCGGAAATCAGGTGTAAGAACTTCGATCCGGGCTGAGGGTATCTTCGTTCTTACAGCCTCCAGCGTTCGTGCAAAATGCGCAGCACCGCCATCCGGAAGATCGTCCCTTGTTACAGATGTTATGATAACGTATCTGAGGTTCATCTCCGCCGCAGCTTCAGCCAGCCGCACAGGCTCATTGACATCAGGTTCAGCGAGAAGACCTTCAGAACGCTCTATGGCGCAGTAACGGCAGGATCTGGTACATATATTGCCCAGGATAAGGAAAGTTGCTGTACCGCGCCCGAAACAGTGCCCCAGATTAGGGCACATAGCCTGCCTGCATACAGTATCAAGGCTGTATTTCCTCAGGATGGACCTTACTTTCGCGGCTTCCTCAGAACCTCTCGATGGCATTCTGAGCCATGAGGGTTTTTTCTTATATGTCATTTTCGCACTCACATTCAAGTTCACTGAATCTTTCTGTTTCAAGCTCTTCATGCGGCATGTATTCAAGAGGATTTCCAGCGATCGAAGAGAATGAATCATGAAGCGCATTCTCCATATCGGATATCTCAATGTTCGAATCGAATTCATGTATACAGGCAATGCCCTCTGTAAGGTGTTTCCTGAGGATATTCTTCAAGCCCTCCTTCGTACTGAGGGGAAGATAATCCAGTATTTTCAACTGATCATTCTTGAAAAGTATCGATCCGTGCTCCAGAAATACTCCTCTGCTGCGGGCCTGCGCACTTCCGACCAGCTTTCTTCCGTCATGGGTTCCAACCTCCCATTTGCCGTGTGACGTAAAACACGGGTTGGCTGCTGTTCTGGGACCGCCTGATCTGTGCTTCTCTGTGGGGCTTACTGCAACCTTGATACCGAGAGAATTCATTGCGAAAACCATGGGTGCTGCAGTTTTTTTCAGGGCTTCGCTTATGGAGCCCGATACTGCAGGGTGGTCAGTAGAAGCGACTATACTGTAGGTCAATTCAGTTTCATGCCATACAGCCCTGCCGCCTGTGGGTCTTCTAACCAGCCCGTAACCGTCGGCAATAAGCTTTTCCCGGTCGACTTCACGCTGAGTATTCTGAAGCTTCCCTATTGAAATACATGCAGGATACCAACCGTAGGTTCTCAGAACAAAATCCCAACTCTTTTCCCTCACGAGTTCCATAAGATATCTGTCGAAAGCCATGTTCCAGATACCGTCATGTTTTCCGGTCGCGAAATGTACAGCTTTCAAGAACCTCTCCTGCCTGTTTTCTTACACCTGAAGTGGAACTATTGTCAATTTGCGCAGTAGAAGGTAGATGATGATAATACACCCAACGGTATAGCCAGAATGGTGATGAATGAAAACAATATTATTTACTGTGATTATGATTATTATGGTGCTGCCAGCATCCTCTTCAGACGAAGTTTACCGTGATGCAGGTGCAGGAGCTTTCAGTTTTCTTAAAATCAATCCTGGCGCAAAGGCGGCGGCACTCGGCGGAACAGCCCTCCTGAACAGTAGTTACCTTGCCGTTTTTACAAACCCTGCTCTTCTTGCATCGATGGATACAGGCTATTTGTCCGCAGGTCATAACCAGTGGCTCGGCGATGCAACCCAGAACTTCCTTTCCTGGAATTTCAACCTCAGCAGAGTTAAATGCGCCCTGGGAACACGGTTCGTACATGTGGGAAACCTGGAAATGCGGGAGACAGCCACTTCCGAGCCGATTACAACCTTTTCCGCATGGGACATATCCATTCATGCTGCAGCCGGCATAAGACTTGGGATATTCGATCTCGGAATAGGTATGAAACTCCTTCGCGAGAAGATATGGATGGAAAGCGCAACAGGAATTGCTTTTGACGCCGGGGTAATCGTACATCCGATCACTGGTCTCGATCTCGCTGCATCTCTGCAGCATATTGGACCATCGGTAACAATGGTGGAAGATGATTTCAGACTTCCTGCAACCTGGAGAATCGGCGGCAGGTACAGTTTTCATTTCCCTCTGGGGGATGCCGCCGTATCAATGGAACTCGGGAAGCCTCTTGATAACGAGATCTCAGCCGGCAGCGGAATAGAATACACACCGCAGAAATGGCTGAAACTCCGATTCGGAATGAGATTCATGGACGATTCGAGAGACTTCACATCGGGTATAGGGCTATCTGCGGGCAGCTGGACACTTGACTACGCTTTCGTTCCTACAGATTACTCACTTGGAACAGTACACCGGTTCACCCTCCATAAGTCTCTTTGAGAGAATGAGAATACTCCTTACAAATGATGACGGATACGACCAGCCCGGCCTTATAGAACTTGAAAACCTGTTTAAGCATGATCACGAGATCTGGGTTGTGGCTCCTCTGCATCACTGCAGCGGCACCAGCCACGCTCTTGGTCTCTACTCCTCCATGGAACTCAAGGAGGAAAGCTTCAGAAAATGGTCTCTGGAAGGTACACCTACGGATTGTGTCAAGATCGCGCTGATGGAGGTTATGAAAAGTAATCCGCCTGATCTTCTTGTTTCAGGGATCAACCCCGGCGCAAACCTTGCAAATAATGTCTTCTACTCAGGAACCGTTGCAGCAGCAACTGAGGCCGCTCTCTGGGACATTACATCAATTGCAATAAGTGTCCAGGTAACTTCATCCCACCCGAAACCCTTTTTCAGAACAGCATCATCTGTTCTTAAATCACTGATGGAAAAAGGAATTGCCGGGAAAATACCTGAAGGAACTATACTCAATATAAACGTACCGGAAATTGAACCTGATCAGATAGCTGGCATGGAATGGACGAAAATGGCGCGTTTTGCTTCTGACATATCATTCAGACAGCTTGAGCCTGGAAGAGTTTTCGCATACGACAGATACCGTTCCCTGCCGGTTGTCGATCCACTGTATTCGGATGTGGATGCTATCAGCAGGTCAATGGTAAGCCTGACTCTGCTGGATTCCAACAGAACCTCCAGCGCTCTCCCACCTGATCTGGAGCTCACTTTCGGAGGCCGCTGATATTGTCGCTTTTTCTCCTGCTTCTCATATCAATGCCGGACGCTGTATACCTGCAGCACAGTATTACTCTTGATTGTTCATCACCTGATTCGGGTTATCTCGAAACCACTCGTGAGATCATTGTGCCGCTTACAGCTGCCGGTGTGGAACGCTACAGCCGAATATCGGCTTCCTTTCGAAAAACATGGGAATCTATTGAAGTTATCGCTTCAGTCAGCCACTGGCGCTCCGGAAGGGGGGATGACTCAGGGATCCTCCGCGAAGACCCGCACAGCTCACTTCTACATAGTAACAGGCTTGAAAGTTCGCTCAGACAAGTATTTATCGAGTTTCCAGGAATAGAAATAGGTGACACTCTCAAGATCGAGATCAGACGGAAGATCAGTTATCTGCCAATGGGTGATTTCTACTCATACACTTTCTATGCAGCTTCAAGGGACAGCATCCATAATGCTGTTTTCAAGGTACTCTGGCCCTCCTCGAGAGAGATTCACATTCAATCTGAAGGAGTATTTGAATACAGGGATTATACCATTGACGGCGAAACGGAATGCATGATCTGGAGATCCTCCCCGCAGACTTCGATTCCCTACCTGCCTTTTTCAAGTGATCCCGCATCAATAAGCCCCTTTGTAACCGTTTCCAGCCATTCTCCTGAGGATGTAAGCAGGGGACTTTATCCGAAACTCGACCTCAATTGCATGGTTGGCTCCTCAGCTCTGGCCGATTCCATAATAGGGGTAGCTGGAAACACGCCTGAGGAACTCTCTGTCTGGGTTTCGGAGGAGATAGAATACCTCAGCGGTAACTGGGGATCAGATCCGGGCTACTCACCGCGTAACCCTGCGGAGACTCTGGAGGATATGTCAGGCGTATGCAGGGACAAAACAGTTCTGCTTCTCTGGCTTCTGCGCAGAGCTGGATACCTGCCAACTGCCGTATTAACATCAATCTCAGGCGATATCGGATACTATCCTGGCTCCAGAAGTTTCGACCATGTACTTGTAACTCTGCAGGATGAAGGCGGGAAAACAATATTCCTTGATCCTACTAACACTTATTCTTCAGATGGTTTCACCTATACACTCAGAGGCAGTGGATATCTTCCTCTGACATCCTCCGGTTCGCCAATCGAATACTTTCCGGATAACTCCGCGGATGATGTGCTTTCTATAGTAATAGAAGGCTCTCTTATAGAAGATTCGTCACTTGTCGCCGGAAATATTTCAGTAAGTTTCGGAGGGGCTGCTGAAGAGCTCTTCAGATCGATGCTCGGGACAGTCGAGCCATCTGAAAGGAATCTGCTTATCGAAAGGCTATTCGGCCTTCTTCCGGGGTCAGAAATACCTGTTGAAGCGAATCTCTCTTCCATCAATACACCTCTGAGACTGGAAGGAACGGGAAGATGGGAGTGCGGTATACTGAGGGCCGGAGAATCCTTCTATCTTGTTCTTCCCGGTCTTGAAACATTCGATGCAGTAAGCTCAAGGGCGTCTGCTTACATGCTTCCATCATTCAGGGATGATATCTATATCGAAACACCCTATACAGCTCATCTCAGACTTCTTCTCACAAATCTGCCCCACGGTCATCCTGAACTCCCCGAATCCTGCGATACAGCGAATTACAGTATCAGTATCACTCTTTCAGACGATTCTCTTCTATTGGAGGAGCGACTTGCACTTCAGCCTTCGATTCCTGACGTAGAGCGCCTGTGTGTTATCAGGCAGGGTCTTCTTACCGGTCTTTCGGCTTCCGCAAGAACCGTGATGTTCAGAAGATGAATAAATTCATCCTTATCTGTATTCTTGCCGCATCATATTCTGCTTCGGCACCATCGGAAGTCTCATTCTATTCAGTTTCCCTCTCGCTTTCGCAGGATACACTTTTCAAGACGATCGAAATCAGGGGTATGCAGGGGAGTGATCACCTTCTGAGCAGAATCACTCGCGGCTTCAATCCGGAAACCCAATCTGTATCTATTGAAAAGGCCGTATTCGGCTTTCCTGAAGGTGAATCCGGTCCGATTCCCCACTGGGCTGCGGATACTCTCACAGGAAGCTCCGGCTGGCAGCTTGCCCTTGTCACCGCATTTCCCGCTTTGCGCGCGGGTATGATAATTGACTACAGAATTACGGTAAGTGACTGGAGCGGCAACTGGGAATGCGGTATCTGGGCTCTTCTCTCGCCATCCGTTAAAGGAATTCGCCCGGATACATCACGCTTCACTGTCAGTGGGGATATGCTGGAAAATCTCTCCTGGCATGGAACGGGGTACGATGTTACGGAATCCGATGACCGTATCGAGTTTACTGCAGCGGATTCAGCAGGTCTTCTTGTTATTTCACCTTTCAGCAATTTCGAAGAACTCGAGGATTTTATCCTGCAGGAGACCTATGCTGTTCTTGATTCCTCTTACCCTCCTGACCTCAGGGAAGCCGCTCTCCAGGCAACATCGGCAGGGGCTTACCAGTACGCCCAGTCCGAAAGGATGAGAAGCCTTATATGCAACAGTATAAATCCTTCGCCGATAGTCAGAGGGGGGGATGTATACTCCGTTCGCAGCCTCCAGGAAATACTTGATCTCAGAAGGGGAACACCTCTTGAGACAGCAGTCCTTTTCGCAGCAATGTGCAGAGAACTGGGTATGGAAGCTGATATTATTCCATCCGGAAGTACCGATTACGGCATTCCCGTTCCATCGGGGTGGAACAGGTTCCTTGTCAGGCTCGTATCAGGGGAAGGTGATATCTGGTTCATGGAACCCTCTGCTTACCTTACACCCGCATCGTATATCTACAGGCCTGATACTCTTTACATCATCGAAAACGATAGTATCAGGATCATGCCTCCGAACACCCCCCGGGAGAACAGTGTTCTGGAATACTGGATGATCAATCCTCTAAGCGGAACATTCAACCTTGAAATAACATGCACCGGATGGTATGACATGATTCTCAGAAGGAGGTTTGCCGGACTATCATATGAAGAGCTCATCCTGTCACTTTCGCAATGGTCCTGGCTCAGCGGAAGAACAATAATTCCGGATTCCCTTACTCTGTCGGATCCGTTCGATCTGAGCATCAACATGAAGCTGTCGGTTCATGGAAAGCTGTGGATGCCTGCTGCTGCATATTCAGCATCAGCAGAATACCTGCCCCTCTTCGACTGGGGGCAAACTGAGTATCTCCCGGTTTCAATTACCAGAGTATGGAAACTGTCTGGAATCGATACTGTTTACTGTCCGGATAACACCTGTGTGGAAGTTCTTGAAGATGCGGTAATTCTCACTGATACATCGGGAAACAGTGTACCGTTCCCGGTAGTCTTTGGATTTTCTGAATGAGATTCTCAAAACCCGCAATATTCATTGCAATTATCCTTTGCGCGATAGGCATTCGGATCTGGGCATTCCATTCCATTGACAGTTTTCTGCCAGTTGAAGGACTGTATGTTGATGAGGTAACTTATTCCATGAGCCCGTTCACTACTGGTGTTAAAGGGTTTTCCAGGCCTCCGGGTATGTTCATGTTTACAATGCTCCTGCATCTGCTGGACAGCATAATCTATTCCCGCATAATAATATCACTGCTCTCACTTCTTCCAGCGCTGGCGCTCTACCTCGCTTTTGGGAAACGCGCCGGAACATGGGTATACCTGTGTATATTGGGGCTTATCATTTCTCCTTTCATGATACTGTTCGGTTTCCAGCTGCTGCCTGCGGTTCCTGCCGCGTCACTGATCGCATTCTCACTCTTAGCTCTGAAGAATGAAAAAACAGCAGCTGCCGGTTTCCTCGCGGGAATTGCTATTCTTTTCAGGGCAGAGCTTCTTCTTGTTCCCTTTATTCTCCTGGCGTTCTCGTTTCGGTATCACCTGCGTAAATGGCTTTTATTTACCAGCTTTGCAGCTATTGCTGTTCTCCCGGTCATAATCCTTAACCTCTCCGCAGGGGCTGGTCCTGTCATAGCTTCAAACGGAGGGGAAAATCTCTGGCTCGGAACAGACTGGACTCTCCTTACCACGCCGCCCGGAACTGAATTCGAGGAACTTGTCTCAACCGGCAGCAGCCGATCTGGCGGTGATACGGTATTTATGGAGAGAGCCATAACTTCTATAAGCCGTTCTCCCCTTGAATGGCTCTCAATGGGAGGGAGGAAGCTACTCGGATTCTTCACCCTTCCCGGCCCCGGCAGAAATTTCGAAACCGGATGGCTTCTTCAAAAGACGTGGCTGATCATCCTTCTTCCATTTACTCTTCTTGCAATGTCCGCCGGGATAGCAGGTGTGTTCATAAGAGATAGAAGCTTCTGGCGCTGCGTTGCTACAGCTTTTATATGCAGCGGAATGGCAACCGCATTCATCTTCTTTCCTTCGGCAAGGTTCAGATGCGTTATTCTGCCGGCATTCTGGTTCCTGAGCGCGTCAGTGATTCCGAAATGGAAAACCATGAGGAGAGCGATTATTCCTGCAGTTACAATCACTATCATCTCACTCCTTGTAACTTACCACGGTATGGAGAGATCCGGGTTAACATCCATCCTTGCCGCGGAGTACCTGCTGGACTCGGGCAGACTTAACGAATCTGCTGACTATCTTACGGACGCTGAAGAAAGAGGGTACTCAGGCGCGGACCTTTTCAACCTGCGGGGGGCGCTTGTTTCGCTATCCGGAAATCCCGCTGAGGGACTTCTGGAGTTTGAAAAAGCACTCGGGATTGCTCCGGAATCCCCAACATTGTGGAAGAACTACTCCGTTTCCCTATGGGTCAATGCCAGATATGAGGATTCTATCGAGGCTGCCAGAAGGGCTGTAGATCTGAACCCGTTGCTTCGGGAGCAGCTGCGTCCAATACTTGAGCATGCGGTGAACCTGTGAAACTCAATTAAGGAACCTTGAATTTATGAACCCCGAAGTACGCAGCAAAGATACTGGAAGCCTGGATGATCTTGGAACTCCCCGTCAGGAGGCGCAGAGGATAGCAAGAGCCACAGGTCTTATGGGAGGCATTACCCTGACAAGCAGGATTCTCGGTCTCTTTCGGGATATAGCCCAGGCTGCCATACTTGGAACCGGTGTTGCAGCAGACGCTTTTACACTTGGATTCATTATTCCCAATACTCTCAGAAGACTCTTCGGTGAATCAACAACCAGCGCTGCCTTTGTTCCAACTTATGTTGAAACACTCGGGAAGGAGAGCCGCAGGAACGCTTTCCAGCTCGGAAACAGAATATTGACCCTTGTTGGAGCTGTTCTCCTTTTAGTTGTTATTATCGGAATGCTCACTGCTCCTCTTCTTATCAAGGCATTTGCCCCGGGATTTTCCGATATACCCGGCAAAACTGAGCTTGCTACAGGTCTTCTCAGGCTTCTGTTCCCTTACATCCTGCTTGTTGGATGCGCGGCAGTGATGGGTGGAATACTGCATGCGCACAGGCATTTCCTTGCCCCGGCAAGTGCGCCTATACTCTTCAATCTGTCAGCACTCGCGGGTATACTTCTTCTCTCCCGCTGGGTATTTCCAGGGCAGCCGGTATGGGGCTATTCGATAGGGGTTCTTTTCGGAGGATTACTGCAGCTTCTCATACAGATCCCGGCTTTAAGGAAGAAAGGCTTCACCTTCAGGCTGGATTTCAACTGGAAGAGCCCTGAGGTAAGAAGAATTGGAAAACTGGCTTTTCCCGCTCTTGTCGGACTGCTTGCAGCGGAGGTCAACATAATCGTGGATAAGATGATAGCCTCACTTCTGGAACCCGGCAGCGTAGCTGCCCTTGCGTATGGAAACAGGATAATGCAGTTTCCGCAGGGCGTTTTTGCCATATCCCTTGCCACCGCGCTGCTGCCTACACTCAGCAGACAGACCGCAATGGGTAAACTTGCGGATGCCGGAAAAACCCTTGGCAGGGCAACACTTGCCCTTGCAGCGCTGATGATACCTGCTACGCTCTGCATGATCTTCCTTGCAAGGCCTGTAGTTCAGGTTCTGCTCGCGAGGGGGGCATTCACAGCCGAGTCCACATTGCTGACAAGCTCCGCACTTATCTACTACTCCGCCGGTCTGCTGTTCTATGGTGCTGTAAAGATCACAGTCCCGGTCTTCTATGCCATGAAGGACACAAAAACCCCTGTGAAGATTGCGATCAGCTGCATGGGTCTTAACATCGTACTCAATTTCGTCTTTACAATACTGTTCATAAGAACTGGATTTGCGCAGCCGCTTGCGGGCCTTGCACTTGCAACCAGTGTTTCCGCACTCGTTAATTTCTTTCTCCTGAGGATAGCACTCAGAAGGAAAATAGGAGCAGTTGTACAATCCTCCACTGCTGCATGGCTATCCATGATCCCTGCAGCTATTGTTTCATTTCTGTTTCTACTTGCGCTTTCGCCCTGGGCGGCACAAACCGCTTCGACTTCTACTTTCCGCGGTGTGATCGCGATACTGGGAGTCTCAATAGGAGCGATAGCAATATTCCTGGCCGTTTTCGCACTTGCAGGAGGGAAGGGCGCCAGATCAGTATTCTCGCTGGCATTCAGACGTGGCAGTATCAGGAAGTCTTAAGGAATCCATAGCCCGGGCACCATCCCTTCCAGGTGTATACAGCTTTATCAACAAAGACGGCACCGTCCTGTATATAGGTAAAGCGAAAAATCTGATAAACAGGCTCAGAGGTCATCTTTCAAACACCGGAGATGCAAGGCATGAACTTCTTCTAGATAAATCTGTTTCTGTTGAATGGACTATTACCAGAACTGAAGTCGAAGCACTTGTTCTGGAAGCTGAACTTATAAGAATCAGGAAACCTCCTCTTAATGTCCGCCTGAGGACTTCAGGAAGATACCCTTACCTCGAAATAACTCTTGATGAAACATACCCCAGGCTTCAGATAACAAGGGAACGCAGCAACCCGAAGGAACGCCCGAGATTCGGTCCATATCCCGATTCAAGGAATCTCAAAAAACTCGTTGAATTTCTCCTTGATACTTCTCCATTGAGAAGGTGCAGCGGAACGGAGCCGCAATCAAAATCAAGATCATGCCTTATGGGACAGATAGGACGCTGCCCGGCTCCATGTACAGGAGGTATCAGCTCTGATGAATACGGGGCGAATGTGCAGAAAATATTGAGAATCCTGAGGGGGGATTGGGAATGGGCAAGAAAACGTCTCGAGCAGATGATGCGGAAAGCTTCAAAGAGGACAGATTATGAGGAAGCCGGAAGGCTTCGAGATCTCCTCTCTCGCCTCGGTAGTTTCGGTTGGCCGGCCCCTGCCGGTATAAAAGACAGGATCAACAGAGATATCGCCGCAGTTAAAGAGAACTGGGGGATAATTATGAGGGTCAGGGGCGGAAGGTTCACGTGTATTGTGAGAATGCCTTTCGATGGCAGATGGAAACTTGCCCCATTGTCCGAGCGGCTCTCAGTTCTTCTTAAATCCTACTACTCGCAGACCGATGATATACCCAGGGAAATCATTGTTCACGAAAAGCCCGAGGATTACTCATCCCTTGTAGAATGGCTATCATCCAAACGTATCGGTCCTGTGCGAATTACCGTACCCAAAAGGGGGGGGAACCGTGAGCTGCTGGAACTGGCTCAGAAAAATCTCGATCAATTCCTTTTCAGATTGAGCTGGAAGTACCCTTCAGCCGGAAAGGAGAAAGTGGAGGCAACCCTTGAGGGCCTCGCGGATATATTCAACCTTGAAGGACCACCCGGATGGATAGTATGTATTGATGCCTCTACAATACAGGGATCATGGCCTGTAGCG
Organism: Candidatus Fermentibacterota bacterium; assembly: GCA_030592645.1. Lineage (GTDB taxonomy): Bacteria > Fermentibacterota > Fermentibacteria > Fermentibacterales > JCC-6 > Aegiribacteria. The sequence goes on from JAUVIR010000001.1 coordinate 73,635, forward strand.
GCAATTGTAAGCTTCAAGGACGGGTATCCGGACAAGTCAGGCTACAGAAGATTCTCAATGCCTGAGGAAATCAGCAGAAACGACCCCGCGATGATAGCATCAGCGGTTAAGCGGTACCTCCTGGCACTTGAAGATGAGTATCCTGATATCTTTCTGATAGATGGGGGTATTACTCAGCTCAGGGCGGCTGTTGCTGCAGCCGGTATTCTATGGGCGGAACGCATATGCTTCGTATCAATCGCAAAAAAAGAGGAACTGCTTCTTTGCGGAATATCCGAAAGAGAAATAAGGCTCCCGATGGATTCAACTCCGTTGACGTTTCTTAGAAGCGTCAGGGATGAGGCTCACAGATTCGTTCTTCACTACCATCAGCAGAAAAGGTCAAAGGGAAGTCTGAGATCCGTGCTGGACGATATTCCCGGAATAGGTTCCGCAACAAGGATCAGGCTCCTGACACACTTCGGCAGCGCGGAGAGGATAGCGGTTGCAACCGTTGAGGAGATAATGGAAATCCCGGGCATAGGAAGAAGCAGAGCTATTCAGATAAACGATTATTTCCAGAGGGAAAAGGAATCCAGCTTATAGGATCACGGGATCGGTCTCCAGAGATCGTTCATGCTGGCAAATCTAATAAATTCGCATCTTTCTGCGTATCTCTCTGATATCTCCATATGATTGAACCTGAGACTGTCCTCCTCAAAAGAGAATTCCAGTATCATTGAAGCATTCGCTTCGTTCCAGGGATCAACTATCAGACCCTGTTTCTCTTTAACGAGAGTCATATAATCCCAGACAGCTTCCTGGATTGCCCTGGAGCCGTAATAATCGGTTCGCCACAGGACCAGGAGTCTTTCCCAGCGCATTTTCTCGCTATCGGGACACTGTCTAATACCTTCTGCAAGCAGCCCCAGACCCTCTTCAGGATGCCCCAGATTAATGGAGAGATGATAACCTCCACTTATGTAGGCTTCTGCAAAGGTCGGATCCAGCTTTATTATGAGCCAGAGCTGAGGAAGATAATCCGTAGCGGTCATCCACTCGTTTCCCTGGTACATCCAGATATGATGGTATCGATCGAGCTGGAGCCAGAGAAGATCGGCTAGAATTCCCCCTATTTCACCTGCGCCGCTTGAAACCGCTTTCGATGCAGTTTCGTTCTCCCATGCGGTTTCACCTGCGAATCTGCCGGAAATAACTGCTATGGAGAGAAAGATTACAGCAAGCAGATACAGATGATATCTTTTCATCGCCGGCGCTTTCTGAGGTATCCCGGTACGAAAAGCATCACTGCTGACAGAATAAGGAGTATCACGCTGTCTCTAACCATCTTACCCCAGATGAAGCTGGCTGCCCATGGCTGGTTGAAGAACCAGCCCGTACCATGATTTCTCTGACCTGCATCATGAACATGCCTGTCACTTCCGGATATCACTGAAGCATTATTCTCATCTGATTCATCCCGCAGTAAATCCGGTTCAGAAGTATCCGCATCATGCTCATGATCTGTGTGAACATGTTCCGCATCTTCATCCTCACACTCAACACAGTCATCGTTGTGATCGGTTCCAAGGTGCTGGGGAGTTGCAACTTCCTCTATGTCATAGTCTGTTCTGCATGCCGATAACAGCAGCAGAGCTGAAGTCAGGAATGCAAAGGTCAATTTCATTTAAGATCCCTGTTTCTGAAGACCACAAGGGCCAGAGAAAGCATGAAAGCCATGTAAGCCAGTCCATAAAGCATTGCCAGGAAGAAATACATACCGGGGATATCTATTCCATGGGCGATCGGATCCTTTATGTGAAATACATCCATATGGGGGAGAATAAGCCTCAGTGTCCGCATGAGGCCGGGAGCCTGCGGAAACAGCTTGATGAACCCTGCAACAGACATCTGAGATACTATGAACAGGAGAACGGTAAGGGGCGCATTAAGGGGGGGGGAGGTCCAGAAACTGAAAAAGAAGACAACTGCAAGAAGGAACCATCCTTCAACCAGCAGAAGGCCTGTGGCGGGCAGCATGTCAACCGGGACATTATGCCCGTTCATTACAAGGATTATCATGAGACCAACGCAGCCAACCAGCATTGCGGCGGCTTCTACGATGGCAGCCCCAAGAAATCTTCCCATGAGGTACTGTCCGCGGGAGAGGGGAACAGCAATGACAGGCATAAGTGTTTTCTTTTCCCTGTCTCTCGGGTAGATGTTGGAAGCGAGTCCAATAGCCAGGAGAAGGGCACCGATCTCAAGTCCGAATAAACCGAAATCAAGTATGAATCTGCCCTCGTTGGAAATCCCGTATGAAGGTATCTGGCCAATACCGAAAAGGGCGATGAGAATGACGATGCTTATTCCCCAGATAGTCCTTCTTCTCAGAAGGTTTCTCAGTGTCATCAGAGCAAAAGTAATAACAGGTTTCATCGGCCAACTCCTGTTGTGGCAGAAAGAAATACTTCCTCGAGGCTTCTGTAAAGAGGGTTAACTCTGATGATACTATATCCCCTGCCTCTAAGATCATCTATAGTGTTCTGAAGTAATGCAGCGTGAATCTCAAGCTCCTCCTGTTCATCGGATACCATGTACTCAATTCTGTAATGATCCTCGGTACGCATCAGTTCATCAAGTTTGCCTTCGATAACTTTCTTTCCTTTTGAAAGGATGACCGCCCTGTCGCATATTGTTTCAACTTCCGAGAGCAGGTGAGATGAGAGGAAAACCGATACGCCGCGCCGGTTCTCTTCCAAGATAATGTCACGGATTTCTTTTCTGGCGGCAGGATCCAATCCTCCGGTCGGTTCGTCCATGATCAGAAGCTCCGGTTCTGACTGAAGGGCAATGGCCAGGCTTACACGCTGCTTCATGCCCTTCGAAAAATTCCTTATTCTTACCTCTTCCCATTTTGAGAGGCCTACTCTATCCAGAATTGCATATATCCTGTTCCTGCTCATGTTAAGCCTGCGCATAGAGGAAAACATCATCATGAATTCAAAGGGTGTGAAGAGTTCATCGTAATCAGGATTCTCGGGGACATAACCAATCCTCCGCCGTACCTTTGGTGCTGCAGGTTGCGATCCCCATAGAGATACTTTACCGCCCGAAGGCTTAAGAAGACCCAGCACACAATTTATAGTTGTAGTTTTCCCAGCGCCGTTAGGACCAAGAAATCCAAGTATTTCACCGGGGAACAAATGGAAACTGATTGAATCAACTGCCTTGAAGCTTGACAGCCCGAGTTTTTTCTTGAAAGATTTCTGAAGTTCTTTTACCTGCAGTGGATAATCCTCCATAGAATCCGCCTTTCTTTGCTATATTAAAAATACGAAATAACTTCTTTTTTAACCAGTCCCCTTATAACTCATGAACATGTAGCATGTACATAGATAAGGAACTATATTCGAGCAAATTAGCAGCTGCTACTCAAACAAATGCATAACCCACGAATCCTGCATTCCATCAGGCGTATACTCTTGATGAACAGGTTATTGAATGAAAGGCTGGAAACATGCTGGTACCTCCACACGGCGGAAGATTGACCGATCGACAGTGCGAAGGTCTGGAAGCCGGAAAAATCATTGATCAAGTAAAAAACGGCAAACTCCTTACCCTTAATGCACGGGAAAAGAACGACCTGGAAATGATAGGAAACGGTGCCATGAGTCCGCTTGAGGGTTTCATGACCGGATCCGATTACGACTCAGTACTGGATCTTATGCATCTTTCTACGGGGCCGCTCTGGTCACTGCCGGTTGTATTCGCCAGTAAAGAGGAAGACCCGGATGTATCCCCGGGCGACCATGTGGGACTCAAGGATATCGATGGCACTATCTGGGGAGATATGCTGGTTGAAGATATCTTCAGAGCTGATCTCATCGCTGAGGCTGAAAAATCACTTGGTACAAATGATGATTCACATCCGGGAGTTATGTATCTGAAATCATTAAGCGGCGAATACATAGGAGGCAAGATACGTTCAATCAGGCGAAGAGAGACAGAGAGCTTTGGAAATTACCGTCTTGACCCCAAGGAAACCAGGGTTCTTTTCAGAGCAAGAGGATGGAAAACAGCAGTCGCATTTCAGACAAGAAACCCGATACACCGCGCCCACGAGTACATTCAGAAGTGCGCCATGGAAATTGTAGATGGTCTTCTTCTCCATCCTCTGGTAGGTGAAACCCAGGAGGGAGATATCCCGGCCGATGTCCGAATGCGATGCTACGAAGAAATACTGAAGGATTACTATCCTCGTACCCGGGTCGCAATGAGTGTATTCCCGGCTGCCATGAGATATGCAGGTCCGAAGGAAGCTGTCTTCCATGCAATACTCAGGAAGAACTACGGATGCAGTCATTTTATCGTAGGAAGAGATCATGCCGGTGTCGGAAATTTCTACGGTACATACGATGCCCAGATGATCTTCGACCAGTTTGATCCTGATGAGCTGGGAATTGTACCTTTGAAGTTCGAACACGCTTTCTTCTGCAGCAAATGCGGAGGTATGGCTACTCCGAAGACCTGCGCTCATGACAATGAATATCACGTATTCCTCTCAGGGAAAAAAGTAAGGGCAATGCTTGCCGAAGGAATACTGCCGCCTCCGGAATTCACGCGTCCCGAGATTGCTTCCATCCTCATGGAAGCTGCAAGAAAGGGAGATAACTGATGAAGGGCCTTGTAATCTGGATCAGAACAGAAGAGGGATCAGATGAAATAATCCTCGATAGACTCGGCACTGAAATAGAAGAGCGCGGAGGCAGGGTGGAGGTTTTTCACAGCAAAGCAGTTGAGAACCTGGGAATGGAAAAGAATGATAAGGCAAAGGCAATTGCATGCGCCATGCTTGCAAGCCACGGAGTTGTAGTTATCACATCAGGCGCGGATAGCCCTGCAATAGAACCAGGTGAGAAACTGGAAGTCAGAATAATAGAGGAATCTGATCTAAGCCGTACTGATGTCCATGATAGCTTCATGAGGGATCTGGAACTTGCGGGACTGGTTCCAGCACCCAGGTACGATGTCCATCCTGACGAAGAGAAAGAAATCCTCAAGAAGCTGCAGAATCTGGGCTACCTGGACGACTAGCATAGTATAAAACAGCGAATGTTCGCTCATGTTTGGAAATGGGCAGGACGCCTGTCGGCATGCAAACTGCATAATGGAGGAATTCCTATGATGAATAAGATGGTTGTTCTGTTCGTTCTGTTCTCATGTTTTTTTCCGTCTTTATTCGCCGGAGAATATGACCAGCTCGTACTGGAAGCCTCCAGCAGGATGCTGGACTCGGATTATCATGCTGCACTGGAACTCTACCGGCAAGCCTTCATCGCCGAAGAGGGCGATATCTTTGACCTGTATAACGCTGCTTGTGCCGCTGCTGTCTGCGAGGATTCCGATGCGGCGTTCATGTATCTCGAAAAGGCAGCCAACAGCATTCTTATCGAAAAGGAGTGGCTTGAGGAAGACGAAGATCTTCTGAGTCTCCACGCAGACAATCGTTGGAATGCTATAGTTGCATCAATTGATTCCAGGATGGATTCCGTTCTGGCCTCATTACCGGAAGAACACCCGGAGGACCCGGTGATTGAATTACCTCAGCCCCGCTTATCAAGCGATGTTTCGGTGGAGGAGGCTATGCAGAACCGGCGTTCATTCCGTTTCTATGAGGATTCACCACTGACCATCACAGAGATTTCTCAGCTCCTGTGGTCTGCTTACGGGCTGAGCTACCCGGTCGAGAACGCACCGGATTTCCTGCGAGGCGGCCTCAGAACAGCTCCATCGGCCGGTGCATTGTATCCTCTGGAGTTATACGTTGTTGTCCGTAACGTAACAGATCTCGATCCCGGGATCTACCTGTACAGATCCGAGTCGCATGAACTCATACTCATCACAGGTGAGGATAGCTGGGAGGAATTCAGCGAAGCCGGGTTCAATCAGCTTCATTTTGAAACTGCGGCTGCGGCAATTGTGTATTCTGCTGTTTTTGAAAGGTGTACAGATAAATACGGAGCTCGCGGACGGGAACGTTATGTGTGCATGGATCTCGGTCACTCGGCAGAAAATGTATACCTTCAGGCTTACGCATTAAACATTGGAACTTGCGCCATCGGTGCCTTCAGCGACATCGCTCTAAAACAGGTGATCCGGATGACCAGGGCCGAAGTGCCGCTCTATATCATGCCCCTCGGCAAGGTGTAATTTCCTTATATACGCGTATCGGATCGGGTATCCTGATTTGATCTTGCATCTCAAGTATCTGCATTCTTGAGGGTACACTTATATTACAGGAAACAGAGTATCAGATTTTGCCTGAATGGGAACAACACTACAGGGAATCCTGATCATTATTACCGCAATTCGAAATATCTATCACTTCCTGAAAATGATGTGATTAACTTGAAATTACCTGCGGCATATATCTTTCGAGAAGGATAAGGTTATATGAGTAAAAGGATCGGCATAGACATGGGATCCGTGAGCACTAAGGTCGTACTCATGGACGGAAATACCATCACCTCCGCCACATATAGAAGGCACCACGGTAAACCTGTCGATTCCCTGGTGGCCATCCTGTCCGATCTTGAGGGCTGGGAGGGAAGCAGGGTTTCGCTCACCGGCAGCTCGGCACAGAGCGCGTCATCAATCGCAGGATGCAAGATCATAAATGAGGTAGTTGCGCTCGCGGCTTCAATTCCGCTTTACTGCCCGCAGGTCAGATCAGTGATCGAAATGGGCGGACAGGACTCAAAGCTCCTTCTTTTCAGTCAGACTCCAAATGGATTGGTCTTTGATGATTTTTCCATGAATTCTGTCTGCGCAGCCGGTACAGGATCATTCTTAGACCAGCAGGCTTCAAGGCTGGGACTTAAAACTGAAGAACTCGGCGATCTGGCCCTTCAATGCACTCACCCTCCGCGGATAGCAGGGCGATGCAGCGTATTCGCAAAATCTGATATGATTCACCTCCAGCAGATAGGTACACCGGTATCCCATATTGTAGCCGGTCTCTGCTTTGCTGTTGCAAGAAATTTTAAAAGTTCTATTGCTTCGGGAAGGGACTTTCGTCCTCCCGTTGCGTTCGTAGGCGGTGTAGCTGCAAATCAGGGGATGGTCAATGCCTTCCGGGAGGTACTTGGCAGTGAGTTTTCGGATCTTATCATACCGGAGAATTACAGATGTCTGACAGCAGCAGGAGCGGCTCTGGCCGCTGATGAGGGCGAGTTCAGTGTAATCGATCACGATTTCACCCGAAGGCTTCTCAATATTGAAAAAAGGAGCAGTAAGGCTACTGCTCTTCACCCTCTTAAGAGTTACTCTATCATACACCCTCAAAGCAGGGAAATACCTGAAAACAGCAGCGAACCGGTCTATTTAGGTATCGACGTCGGCTCCATAAGCACAAACCTCGTAGCTATAGGAGAAACTTCAGGGGATCTTCTAGCATCCGAATATCTGATGACTGCAGGAAGACCGCTGGAAGCAGTAAAGAACGGACTTTCAAGGCTTTCCCATACTCTGGGCAGTGACAGGGAGGTTCTCGGAGTCGGTACTACGGGCTCTGGGCGCTACATGACAGGTGACTTCACAGGTGCTGATGTAGTTAGAAATGAGATAACAGCCCAGGCACGTGCCGCTGTTGAAATCGATCCTGAGGTCGATACAATATTCGAGATTGGCGGCCAGGATTCGAAGTACATATCTATTGAGATGGGCAGGGTTGTTGATTTTGAAATGAACAAGGTATGCGCGGCAGGAACGGGTTCATTCCTTGAAGAGCAGGCGGAGAAGCTAGGTCTGGGTATACGGGAATTCGGACCTCTTGCTATCAGTGCAAATACGCCTTGCAGTCTTGGAGAGCGCTGCACGGTCTTTATGGAAAGCGATGTCTTTTCCCAGCAGGCTGATGGAGCTTCGGTGGAGGATATTGTCGCCGGGCTGTCATATTCAATTGTCAAGAACTACCTTCATAGAGTTGTAGGAGAGAAAAAAATAGGCAACCGCATTTTCTTCCAGGGCGGAACAGCATTCAATACGGGTGTTGCGGCTGCATTTAACGCAATACTGAAAGATAGAAAAGTAATTATCCCCGAAAATCACCACGTTACCGGGGCCATAGGCGCCGCCCTTCTTGCAAAGGAGGAAAAGCCGCCGGGACCATCGAAATTCAAGGGATTCAAGCTTGCGGATGAAAAGTACAGTCAGAATAGCTTCGTCTGCGAAGAATGCCCGAATCGCTGCGAGATTCACAGTGTTCTCCTCCATGACGGGAACAAGCTGTTCTATGGAGGAAGGTGTGAGAAGTACGAAACGGAAAGTACTGATTCCATCAAGATCGATCCTGGAACAAATTGGTTCGTGGAGAGGGAAAAGCTCCTTCTCGAAGGCTACAAGGGCACTATTACAGGAAATAAGGCGCTTGTAGGAATACCCAGAGCTCTCTGGTTCTGGGAGTTCTTCCCCTTCTTCAGAACTTTTTTCGAGAAGTGCGGTTTTGATGTTATCATTTCCGGTACATCGACCAGCACCCTCATACATTCCGGTGTTGAAAGTGTAGCAGCAGAAACATGTTTCCCGGTTAAGCTGGCTCACGGACACGTTATGGATCTCCTTGAGAAGAACATTGATTATCTGTTCCTCCCTTCGATGCTGAGATCGTTTCCGAATGGTGATTTTACGGAATCCTACAACTGTCCATATATCGAAGCTTCACCCTACATCATCGACGCTGGGCTTGGTCTTTCCTCCGAGGAGAATGTCATCACTCTCAGTCCCGTGCTTGATTTCTCCCTTCAGGGTAGGGAATGGATGAATGGTCTGCTGGAAATGACCGCCGGCCTTGGCATTAATGCATCTACTGCCAGAAAAGCCGCTGCAGAAGCTAAAAGAGCACATCTACATTTCAGAGATTCTCTCCTCGAAGCGGGAAGAAAAGCATTTGCGGAAATTGGTGAAAATCAGCCTGCCTTCGTAATAATCAGCAGACCATACAATGGAGCAGACCCTGCAGTTAACGTCGACCTTCCAGACAAGCTGGCGAATCTTGGAGCATCGGTGATACCAACGGACTTTCTGGATCTTCCCCTCAAACGCGCTGCGGAGCTGCACAGGAATATGTACTGGCAGTACGGTCAGAGGATTATAGCAGCGGCACTTGCGATAAGAGAAGATCCAAGACTTAACGGCATATACATCACCAATTTCGGTTGTGGTCCTGATTCTTTCATTCAGCACGAAGTAGCAAGAATAATGGGTGACAAACCGATGCTGACCATAGAAATCGATGAACACGCCGCCGATGCTGGTGTAATAACCAGATGCGAAGCCTTCATGGATGCGATCAGGGGGAGAAGAGATCATGGAACTTCACCTTTCTGCCAGCATCTCGGGAACAGGAACATGGATATCGGTGACAGGACGGTGTGGATCCCATGGCTTGGTGATCCAACCCGGATAGCCGTTGCCGCGGCCAGCAAACATGGTGTTAAAGTCCAACAGATCCCTGCCACGAACAGAGATTCCGTTGCACTTGGCCGCTCCGTAACAACCGGCAAGGAATGCTATCCCGCGATAATAACCGCGGGGAACATGCTTTCCGTTTTAAAGGATAACGATCCTTCGAAAACTGCCTTCTTCATCGCCACCGCCTCTGGACCGTGCCGCTTCGGTCAGTACTGCAGTTATCACAGGATACTGCTTGACAGGCTGGGTTACGAAGATGTTCCCATAATTACCGCAACTTCAAGCGATTCGTATACATCTATCAAAGAACTCTCTACTGTAGCATTCCAGATGGATATGCTCCGGGCTGCCGTGGCCGGCGATGTTCTGAAAAGCGCTCTTTACAGAGTCCGTCCATACGAACTCGAAAAAGGATCGGCTGACATTGTACTGGATAAGTATCTAGCCGCAACTTCAGAAGCCATGCGAAGCGGAGGATCACTGATTCCTGTGCTTTGCGAAGCGGCATCGGAATTCATGAAAATTCAGAGAAGGGATGTTCCTAAACCCCTGATACTTATGTTCGGTGAGATTTATGTAAGGAATGATCCCTTCGCGCACTCCAATACAGATCTCCGTATTGAAGCCCTCGGCGGGGAAGTTCTGTATACTCCCCTGATGGAGTGGTTCGAATACGTAAATCATTCCTTCATAAGTAAATCAAAAGATAGAAAACAGCTGGTTGACCTTATCAAGGGTTACTCAAAAATGAAGATAATGAAGAAGCTCCGAAAGAAACTTGAAGCTCCGTTTGCCGATTTCCTCTCAGACCGTCCCGGGCTTGAACCTGCAGAGATAATGGAAGCGGCAAAGCCTTATATGAAGGAGAACATAGGTGGGGAAGCTATCCTCTGTGTGGGCGCTCCTCTTGCATTCAATCAAAAAGCAGCTATAGATGGCGCTATTAATATCTTTCCCTTCACATGCCTGCCCGGAACCGTCGTGACCGCGATAAGCAAGAAGATAAGAAAGGAACATAGGAATCTTCCATGGCTGAACATGGCATTCGACGGCCAGGAGGACACCGATAACGAAGCGAGACTTCAGGCCTTCATGTATCAGGTCAAGCTGAATTTCAGGGTCAGATCGGAGAACGTACCGGACAGCTCAGTACAGGCAGTTAAGATCGAGAAGTAACACTGAAAGTGCAGGAATCATGAAAACCGAAAATTGTATACCGGACCTTCTTTCCTTTCTTGACAGTTCACCTACAGCCTCCGCTGCTGTCATGCACCTGGCATCAATACTCGACAAGAACGGTTTTAAAAGGCTGGAAGAGGGTGATTCATGGAACATCGGAATGAATGAAAGGTTTTATACCATTCGTTCCTCGTCATCCATTGTAGCGGGTATAACAGGTACTGAGCCCTGCGGAACAACAGGATGCAGGATAATCGGCGCTCACACGGATTTTCCTGGTTTCAGGATAAAACCGCAGGCGGACAGAAAAAAAGAGAATACCACCGTCCTTGGAGTTGAATTGTACGGCAGCCCCATACTGGCAACCTGGTTCGACAGGGACCTTTCGCTTGCAGGAGCACTTGCCGTTCGAAAAGATGATACCATTTCCCGAAAGCCGTTCATTATCAGAAAACCTATCTTCCGTATGCCGTCTCCGGCTATACATATCGAAAGAGAGATCAACAAAAAGGGTTTCAAGGTTAATTACGAGAATAATACACCGCTGCTTTTCTCCTCTTCAGGTGCTGCATTCGACGATGTGCTGCTGCTTGCATGCAGATCAGCAGAAGTTGACAGGGATTCAGTTTCGGGATGGTCCATGGAAGTGTGGGATCCGCAGCCAGCTGCCATCGGTGGTATTTATGATGATTTCATTTTCTCCGGCAGGCTCGATAATCTCACGATGTGTCATGCGGCGATTGAAGCCATCCTGGCTTCTAAAGAGTCCTCCGAGACAAGGCTAGTCAGCCTTTTCAACAGCGAAGAGGTGGGATCAAAAACTCTCAACGGAGCCGCTTCAGCATTCCTTGATTCGGTCATAGAGCGTCTTGCAGGGGGGAGGGATGAGTATTTCAGATGTCTTGCAAAGAGTATTCAGGTTTCCGCAGATGGGGCGCACGCTGTACATCCAAATTACGCAGATAAGCATGACCCCGGATGCCGTCCTGTTCTGAACGGAGGCCCTGTTATTAAAGTGAACGCCGCGGAGAAATACACGACCAGCGATGTAACATCCGCCTATTTCAGAACCTGTGCCCAGAGATCAGGTGTAGATATCCAGTACTTCGTCAGCAGGAACGATATGCCGTGCGGAAGTACGATAGGGCCCATAACATCCACCAGAACAGGCATAAGAAGCGTTGATGTGGGTAACCCGATGCTCTCAATGCACTCCGTGCGCGAAATGGCCGGCAAATCTGATCATGCTTGTATGATAAAGGTTCTGACTGAACATTTAAGCGGATCTGTGAGTATCAGAGATTAATTACATCGATTATCTGAATTCCACCAGGCAGATGATGTTTCCATCAGGATCCTGGCAGTAAAGGTAACTGTTACCGAAGGCATTTATCTTATCATGCATAATCCTACCTCCAGCTGCTCTGATCCTTTCAACCGTTTCATCGATGGATGGAACTGATACGGCGATTGAAATATGCCTGTCCATCGGTGAATCATCGCTACGGTAAACAGAGCAGTTTACTCCCGGACCCTTGCCCGAGTCCATTCTCCAGCCATCCGGAGGGTTTGGAAACTTGGTGACGCTCCAGTTGAACGTTTCGCGGTAGAATTCAGTGATCCTGTCAGGCTCATCCGACGTAATTTTAACATGAATAATTCTGTTCATAACATTTCCTCCTTGGATATGCTAGAATAACCGATTCTGAACTTCACAGTCAACTGCAGGACAAAGTGCTAAAAATCCATCCTTCTGAATTTCCAGTACCCTATCGAGAGAAGAACAAGACTCCAGAAAAAGGCGTATACAAGATGCAGGGAGGGAACGCTTGCGGTAACACCGAAAAAGGCGAGATTCTCCGTTATTACGGCATCTGCCGGAATAAGACCGTATAGTACACCTCTGTATCCTCTGTCTGCTGGGAATACGTAAATGACTGTGTGCGTTATCGTTTCCAGAGCTTTGGGCGTTTCTCCTGGAAACATCTTCATTATCTCATACAATCCGCCGAAAAGTGAAGCCACCGAGGAGAGAAAAAAGACGATAAGCATTGAAGCGATCTTTTTCAGTACAAGTGAAAGCAGCATTACCGCAGCCCAGACAACAGTAAGCCACGCAAGCATGGAAATGAAAACAAAAGGAATGTTTCTCGCGGTGAACGGAAAGTAGATGGATGTTATTAAGAATATTCCACCGAACAGTATCAGCGCAAGAGCGTAGGATACAGCCAGGGGGGCAAGACCAAGAGAAAGGTAGACCTTGAGTCTTGTCTGTGGAAGCGAAAGCCAGAAGGGCATTCGTCCCTGTCCGATCTCCTCGGGCAGCATTGTGGACCCTATAACTATGATAAGGGCTGTCACCAGCGTCGCGGCGAGCGGGCCGGCGGTTAAAATAGCGGCCAGGGCGGCATCTTCAGGTCCCAGCATGTCTACTGCCATATCAGCCTCTCCATGCCCCATGCTCAGATCAGCTGAGGAAGCCGCCGAGACACCCCACCAGTACAATCCGAGAAACGCAACTGTTGCAATAGCTGCGGTCAGTACGATCTTCCTTCTGAGAAGCTGCTCTATACCGTTAAGAAACAATATCGTCCCCCTGTTCCGAATCATTCTGCATGATCCTCAGGAACACATCCTCCAGGCTTTCCCTCATCTGGTTCATTCCTGTGAATCGTATACCGGTATCAAGCACCGATCGAGCCAAATCGGGAAATGAGGAGGGATCCGGGAGTTCAGCAACAACACCTTTTGATTCCTTGCGGCAGGAATACCCCAGCTTCTCAAGGGAGAGCTTCATATTATCGGCATTGTCGGTCTCGATGTATGCCAGACCGGTCTGTCTGGATAGGGAATCCAGTTCACCCTCCGCGATTAGTCTGCCCCGGCTGATGAAGGTTGCAGTATCACAAACCCTCTCAACTTCTCCTAGAAGGTGAGAATTTATCAATACAGTAGCACCTTCTGAAGAAAGGTTCCGTATCAGGTTCCGTACGAGTATCCTTCCGCCGGGATCCAGGCCGGAAGATGGTTCATCGAGCAGCACAAGGTCAGGTTTTCCTGCTGTAACAAGTGAGAGAGCAACCCGCTGTTTCTGGCCCCTGGACATCTTACCAAGGGGTCTTTTCATGAGATCAGCACATTCAAGCTCAATGCAGCGTTGTCGGAATTCCTCTGTGGAAGATTCATGTCTGATGCGTTCCAGCTGCCGAAACAGAACCTCCGGTGTAGCCCATGATGGAAACGTAACGTTCTCGGGCAGGTATCTGACATTTCTTCGTGAAAGTGGAGAAGATACGGGAAGATCATAAATAGTCACTGATCCCGAATCGGACCCCACAAGACCCAGAAGGATCTTCATGAGAGTCGTTTTTCCCGCTCCATTGGGGCCAAGCAGCGAGAAAATGGAACCGGAGGATACTGACAGGCTGAAACCCGAAAGCGCCTGCACTTTCCTGAATGATTTTGAGATATTATCGACTCTTATCAGAATATCTTTTTCCAAGAATGCAATCCTTTAGTATATATCTGCTAACTTTACTTTAAAAGAACAGGACAGCTTGAAATATAGTAAAAAGACATCAAGTGTGCTTCTGGGAACGGCCTTCGGGCTTGTAACAGCATGGCTTCTATTAAGATACTCAGTCGGCAGCGGCGGTATCGGCAGCGCAATAAGCAACATTTTCAGCAGGGTCGCACAGACTGACATACTACTTCTTCTTGCAGCTTTTCTGCTCTTTCTTTCCAGTCAGATACTCAGGGCATTCAGATGGATCCTACTCAGCTTCGGAAAGAAACCCCGCCTGACCCTTTCAATGGCGGTAACAGCGATACACGTTGGACTTGGGCATCTTCTGCCTTTCAGACTTGCCGATGTTGCCTTTGTAGGTCTCTTCAGACATTTCGGGAAAGTTCCTGTGGGACATGGAACCGCTAAAGTGTTCCTGGCTAAGCTTCTTGATCTGATGGCAATGGGTGTTGTTATCGGCTCGGCAGTTGCGGCAGGCGCGGGGGAGATGGCTTTTATTGCTCCGCTTCTTCTTCTAGCGGGATTCCTGGGTATAGTCTTCATGTCCTCTCTTCTGCGAGCAGTGCAGAAACCGCTCCTCTGGATTCTTGAGCGGATACTGCACATTCATAAAACACAATGGTTCGATGATCTTATTGAAGCTTCATCAGTCAGGAACAGGAAGGGGAAACTTGCTGCAGCTTTTCTTGTTTCCATACTCGTCTGGGTTACCAAGCTGACGATGTTCTGTTTTCTTCTGGAAGCCCTCGGAGTTACTGGAGTTCCAGGGTGGAAAGTCTTCCTGGCAAGCGGAGTTACAAATATAATAATGGCACTTCCTATTAACGGACTGTTCAGTATAGGAACCGTTGAGGCCGGATGGACAGCAGGGTTCGCAATGGTCGGGATCGAAGGTCTTGTGATCTCTAATATGAACATCGTTGAATTAGGTTTCAGTGTACATATACTCTGGACACTTATGGCAATCCTTATGATGATAATGGCAATTCCACTGCTGTGGATCGACTCTAAATTGAAAAGCCGGAGCAATGTTAACTGAATCACCTCTAGGGGTCTCACAATGACCAGAAATATCGTAATAGCGGGCGCAGGTGTTTCCGGCCTGACTCTGGCCGAAAGACTTACTTCGACCGGAGAAGATGTATCTGTCACCGTAATTGAAAAAGAAAGTTGTCCAGGCGGACTTGCAAGAACTTTTCAGCGAGATGGATTTCTTTTTGATATAGGTCCCCATCGTTTCCACACATCAGATACTGATGTCAATAATTACCTGCTTGAGATACTTGGTGATGATCATGTGACCATTAACAGGTTAAGCAATGTTTATATGGCGGGAAAATACCGCAGCTGGCCGCTTACATTGAAATCGGTCGCGGGGCTTCCTTTGCCGGTACTGCTCAGGAGCTTTCTCGACCTGTTCCGCAATAAATCCCAAGTGAAGGATCCCACTTTTGCAGACTACGTTATATCCAAGTACGGCAAGAATATATACAACTACTTCTTCCGCGGATATACGGAAAAGTTCACAGGATGCAGTGCAGACATGCTGCATATCGACTGGGCTGAAGCTGGAGTGAACAGGGCTGTAATAGATAAAAATGTGAAGGCAGATGATCTCTTTTCACTTCTGAAGAGTGTTCTTATCCCTAAGCCGGTATCAACTACCTTCTATTACCCCTCATACGGCGGAATCCAGACTTTCTGCGCTAAACAGACCCAGAGGATTCAGAACAACGGCGGCAGAATACTCTACGGCTGTGAGGCCCTGGGTATTGAAACCGAAAGCGGGAAGGTTTCAGGTGTTAGAACAGCTGATTCGGGTGTCATCCCTGCCGATCACGTATACTGGTCAGCTCCGGTATCCATTCTCTTTCCGGATGCCGGTTTTCAATTCATGGATACCCTTCTGTGCAACATCGCTCTTTCGAAACTTCAGAATAATAACTATCAGTGGTGTTACTTCGGACAGGAAGACATTCTCTTCAGCAGGCTCACTGTGCCGCGCAATTTCAGATCCGACACGGTTCGGGATAATGCGGACAGTCTGATAGTTGAAATAACACTTAACGATCCGGAACATAGAG
The DNA here is from genome assembly GCA_030592645.1 of Candidatus Fermentibacterota bacterium. Lineage (GTDB taxonomy): Bacteria > Fermentibacterota > Fermentibacteria > Fermentibacterales > JCC-6 > Aegiribacteria. The sequence continues at coordinate 89,877 of JAUVIR010000001.1, forward strand.
ATAATCCGGAAGTTCTGAATGACAGACTCATCCAGCAGCTGGAAAGCGTGGATGCCCTCCAGGCCTCGGATATCATCTTCATGGACTGGAAGCTGGTATCCTATACCTATCCTCTTTACGACCTGGATTACAGAAAGAGGTTATCCGATCTGGTACTGCCCGAAGGTCTTCAGCTTACGGGCAGATGCGGTTCATTCTGGTACAACAATATGGATCACTCTATTGGGGAAGCCCTGGCCATATCTTCAGGGCGGACTTTCTCAAAGGAATTCTGGAAATAGTACGGATAGATAAATGAAAGCCGGGTTATCATGAAAATTGCTCTGATGAAGGAAGTCAGCATTAACATAAGTGATTGTGAAATCAGTACTATCACCAGGGCACCCATTGATCATGATATCGCAATGGAACAGCACAGAAACTATGCGGATACAGTCCGTAAACTCGGATACAAGATTCACATGATGAAAGCTGATGATCTTCCGGATTCTGTGTTTATTGAAGATACAGCGGTAGTTCTTGATGAAATAGCTGTAATCACTAATCCCGGAGCTTCTTCACGAAGAGCCGAAACACAAGCTGTTGCCGAAGCCCTGCATATATACAGAGAGCTTGCGTATATCAAACCCACAGGAACTCTCGATGGAGGCGATGTTCTCCAGATAGGCAGGACATTGTATGTTGGAAAATCATGCAGAAGCAGCGCAGTCGGTATCTCCCAGTTGCGTGAAATACTGAAACCATTCGGTTACGAGGTGATAAGCGTACCGGTTCAGGGCTGCCTTCACCTCAAGTCTGCTGTATCACTTGTTGCAGGGAATACACTTCTTCTTAACCCTTCCTGGGTAAGTCCGGACCGCTTCGAGGATATCGGGAATATTGTTACTGTCGATCCTTCAGAACCGTACGGGGCAAACGCCCTGTTCCTTGATAATGGAACAGTCTATTCGACTGAATATCCTAAAACCCGGAGAAAACTTATCGATTGCGGCATCAATGTAGTATCTCTGGATATATCGGAGCTCGCAAAGGCCGAGGGAGAGGTTACCTGCTGCAGTATCATCTTCGATTTCTGATACAGAAGTTCCATTGCTCTTTCGCTCTCTGTTAATTATATATTCTCTTGAAATGCTGGTCGCGGGGTGCAGGAAGGCGGTGTAAATCCGCCACGGTAGCGCCACTGTAACCGGGTACCAAACCCCATTGATGCCACTGCCGAAAGGTGGGAAGGCGGGGAAAGGGATGATCCGGAAGTCAGGATATTGCACCGCGGCCTGAAGCAGGATTCCCGCATAAGGGATCGTGTTTCGGCCATGCCTCCGCGGCTATACAACAAGCTGCAGGAGGTTTTTCCATTTTACAGCTGCTTTTGCTCCTTATATCCGTATCACAGACTGATCTGATCATAGCAGATACATCAGGTCGCACTCTCAATGGAGTCTCCGTCTGCATGGACAGCACTCTCATCGGTATTTCAGACTCAAATGGAGCAGTATCACTCCCGGATGGAACCGATTCTGTAGAAGTGAGAGCCATCGGGTACGAGACATGGGAGGGTGTAATACCATCCTCAGGCAATATCTTTCTGATACCAGTGCCTGTTCCCTCCGGGATGGTCATCTCGGTAACCGCTTCGCGCGGCGGCTTTCGAGATCTGTTTCCCGCAACAACAGTCCTGAGCAGAGATGATATGGAATACCTCGGCAGATCCGGCCTGAGGAGCCTGAGCAGAAGAAGCAGCGGCATCTATGTCCGTGAATACGGGGGCGCTATGCCGGTTATCTCCATCTCCATCAGAGGAAGCGATGTTGCTCATTCCGAGTACTATATCGACGGGCACGAAATAAGCAGTTCGATGGACTGTCTTCCTGGAATGACATTGGACCCTGTACTTTTCGGCGGGCTGGAAATATCAAGAGGAGGTGGGTCAGGGTTTCTAAAGGGCGGTATGGCAGGCACACTGAATTTCATTCCGGAATCCTCCGGTTTGCCTCCCAGGGCATCTCTGACCGCAGGTGATGATGAGTCAATCTCCCTTTCTGCTGGATTTACAGCCGGAATTAACAGGATTGCACTCAGTATCAGGAGGCTTGCAGGTATATCAGGATCCATAGCCCATGACGGAGCGCTTCTCATCAATGGAAATGCTCACCCTTTCAGTTACGGCTTCCTTGCAGCTCTCTCCGGAGGAGAAACGGAGAGCCCCGACTGGACCCTTCCTACCGATGGCGCACGAAAGAGATCCAGTCTTGACGCCTGGGGCAGGTGGAACCGTGGAAGTTTCAGGGTTAGCGCCGGTATGAGAACTGGAAGGCATGAGTATGCAAGCACTGAACCGTCCTGTGTGGATGACACCCATGACGAATCTGGAGGGGATCTGACAGTCGAATACAATCTGCCTTTACTGCCGTTTAATCTTGGTTTATCCGCAGTCACATCTCTCGATATGGTACGAAGCACCTCCATAGGCGAAAGGGAGCGGCTTACAGGGGAAACTGCGGTGAGCGCCGGATACACTGATGTAATGTCAGTATCCGCATCGGCATCCCTTAATCTGGTCTCATCTGAGCGATCAATGTACGGAGTCGTACTGTCGGTGGGAGTGCCTGTGCTGGATTCCCTTCTATTGCTGCATACCTCCGCATCGACTGGTTTCAGGCGGCCATCGCTTAACGATCTCTACTGGCCTGAGGATAATTTCGCGCTGGGAAACCCTGATCTTCAGCCGGAGACCTCGGTCGAATTCGACTGCGGGGTCTCATTCAGCGCCATTGAGTGGCTCAGCTTCTCTGCAACAGCTTTTATAGCGGAAACAGAAGATCTGATAAGGTGGGAGCCGGGGGGGAGCGGCAAATGGTCTCCCGTGAACATTTCAAGGGCACTGCGAAAAGGCATCGAAACGGAAGTATGGTTTTCAGGTGATCCCTTCGAAATAACAGGCACTCTTACTCTTCTGAATGTCACCGATAACTTCAGTGAGTCGGTGAACTACCATAAAACTCTTCCTTATACACCTGATTACACATTCGGTGTTCAGGCTGGACTGGAATATCCCCGCTGGGCACACTGGTCAGTGTCCACAAGCGGTATGGGCATAAGGTTCAAGAACTACAGCGAAACATCATGGATGCCCGCTTACATGCTCTTCTCAGCAGGTGTCGATCTGCTTCCCGAATTCCTGGGCAGTTTTTCTGTAAACGCATCAGTTGAGAATCTCCTCAACCAGGAGTACCAGGAAACCAGCGGGTACGAGGGAAAACCGAGAACTTTCTACTTTGGAATCAACTGGAACGGAAACTGAAAGGAAAAACGATGAATAAATACCATCCAGGACTCATAACTCTCGTCTGTATATTACTGATAGGTCTTGTTGCGGCATCGTGCAACTCACCTGTTGAACCCGATCCCCAACCCAATCCGGGGGGTATTGTGATCGCATGGTTCAACGGAAATGCTTATACAGTTGATCTCTACTTCCCCGAGAGCGATTCGCTGGTTACGGGCGCTTACAACACAGGTGAAATACCCAGTGATATTATCTCGCACGAAAAGGACAGAATAGCCGTACTGAACTCAACCTCAAGCACTGTTCAGGTTTTCGACGTGAATTCTACCGGCGGAGAACTCTTTCATATTGATCTTCCAACGGGTAGTAATCCGTACCAGATGTCCTGGGATGGCAATCATCTATGGGTTACACTGCTTCTAACAAGTCAGATAGCGAAAGTTGACCTCTCTTCAGGCGGTTCCGTATCGATTATTGATGTTAAGGCAAACCCGACTTCTATTTCATCTACAGGAAGCCTGGTACTTGTGGGACATGGGATGTCATATCCCGATCCTTCCGTAACCGGTGGAATAACAGTTCTCGATGCATCCACGGGAGATGTACTCGATTCAATTGCTACAGCTGATAACGTATGCTCCCTGAGATATTTCAGCAAAACAGGAATGGTGCATGCAATGACCTATTCCTATATAGGTGATGGACTTATATCAATTATAAATCCTATCAGCATGGAGATACTCACTCAGGTCAACACCGGTGGATCACCAGGATACCCGATAGAAGCAGGTTCAGGCTTTGCCGCAGGGGACGGTTGGTCATCGGATGCCATCTTCTTCTACGATGAAGGAGGCACTCTCACGGATACCTGGAATACCGGAGTAAATGCCACCGGATTGGCCATAAGCGGGGATACCCTCTACTTTACTGATTTTGCTGAGAACATGGTTTATCTTGCAGATTGGACATCAAAGGTCATGCTCGATTCTCTTGCAGCAGGAGAGGGCCCGCAGGGGATAGTTCGAATAGAAAGATAAGTTATCGGGGTCGTATCTTGAATTTTGGCATTCCATTTGTTAAGACATTCACAAATGCCAAAATTAAAGATACGACCCCCAGACATGCGTGACCGAAGCCTGATACTTTCGTATGATACTCATCCGATCATTCAGGGAGGTAGAATGGCTGCTCTTTCATGTGACCTTCATGTTCATTCAAAGTACTCGAAGGAATCCGGACGATGGGCTCTCCGATCGCTCAAAGCCCCTGAGAGCTTCACGCCTCCGGAGCTGATATACGAACTTGCCCGGAAGCGCGGCATGGACTTCGTCACGATAACAGATATCAATACGATAGAAGGAGCTCTGAGTATATCTCACCTGCCGGGGACTTTCATAAGTGAAGAGATAAGAACATATCTCCCGGGAAAAAGAACATCGATTCATATTCTTCTGTTCAATATCACTCCTGTTCAGCATGAGGAGATGATCGCCTTCAGAGATTCATTCCCGTCACTTATGGAATATATTGAGGATCAGGGCATCATCCATTCACTCGCTCACCCTTTCTATTTCCCGGATACGGACCTGAATACCGATGAATTCGTAACCGTCGTAAAAAGGATCGGTCTGATCGAATCTCTTAACGGCACAAGATCAAAACTGGAGAATGAATCAGTTGTTCCAATTGCCAGGTCTATAAAAAGTGATCCTGATTTCACCGGTTTCACCGGCGGGTCAGACGATCACTGCGGCAGATTCATGGGTCTGACCTTTACAGAGGTAGCTGATGCAGAAAACCTTGAAGACTATCTGAACCAGATAAGCCAGGGGAAAGGAATCCTCCGGGGCGAGCACGGCAACGCCATCCGCTCCGCCTATTCCGTCTATTCAATAGCGTATTCCTTCTACCGTGACAGGCTTACCGCAAAAAAAATACCAGCTATAGCCACAATGGCGGCAGATCGATTTTTCAGGCCATCCATATCTTCACATGAACCAACCATGTGGCATAAGGCGGATTTCCTTTTCCATCAGTTCATCAAGAAAGCCCGGAAATCCGGAAAACCGGGTTTTGAAACGATCTTCGCTGACCAGCTCATAGAGATCGGCAAGGATCTGAACCTTCGTTCAGGAAGCCCTGAACTGGAAGCTGAAGGTATTGACGAGCGTACATTTGAGATACTTAACAGGCTCAGTAACAGGTTATTCCAGCACTATTCCTCACTGCTTGTTAAACGTATCATGGATGGAAGGCTTCTCGATGCCCTTGAAGCGATCACCGCTCTTATCCCGGTTATTCTTCTCAATGTTCCCTATCCAATGGCCTATCTGAGCCGAAAGAAGGGGAGAGAGGCGGTAGAGAGCATTGCTTCTGTGGTTTCACCGGAAATCTCAGGAAGACTTATAAACCCTGACAAAAGGGTCTGGTTTACCGATACAATAGATGACCTTAACGGTGTTTCCAGAACGATTCAGAAATGCAGCCGCCTGGCTATGGATAGAGGTAGAGAGATGGCTGTGATAGCCTCGCAGAGCAGACCTCTTTCCTTTCCCGGATGGGTGGTCAATTTCCCCCCCATACGTGAATTCCCGGTACCGGATTATCATTCTAAACTTCTCTCAATTCCGCCTTTCCTTGAAGTACTGCGATTCGTGGAGGATGAAGGATTCGGCATGATGTATATATCCACACCCGGCCCTGTGGGTTTCGCGGCACTTGGCATATCAAGACTACTGGGAATCCCTGTTGCAGGCATATACCACACTGATTACCCAAGGCATGTGAACCATATCGCCCAGGATGGCAAAATGGGGGAGCTCGCAGGAACGGCTGCCGCCTGGTTCTACAGTAATGTGGATATAGTTCTGGTTCCCAGCAGGTACTACATGGACGACCTGGAGAAAATGGGAATTTCAAAAAATAGAATGAAGCTCTTTCCGAGGGGAACGGACTGCAGCCTTTTCTCGCCTGACTGGAAATCGGATGAATTCATACTGAGATTCGGCGGAAATCCCGAATCCATGAAACTTCTTTATGCCGGGAGAATCTCCCGTGAGAAGGATCTTGATATCCTCGCAGAGGCCTTCATTATCGCCCGCAGTACAATGCCTGACCTCGAACTTTATATGGCAGGGGACGGGCCTTTTCGCGGAGATCTTGTCAATCAGCTCAGCGGAAGAGGGTGCTATTTCTGCGGAGTACTTCATGGAGAAGATCTTTCCAGGGCATATGCGTCTTCGGATATATTCGTTTTTCCCAGTTCCACAGATACTTATGGAAACTCCGTCCTTGAAGCACAGGCTTCCGGGCTTCCCGCAGTGGTCAGCGATAGAGGAGGACCCCAGGAAATTATCGAAACCGGTAAAACTGGGCTTGTTTTCAAAAGTAACGATCCGCAATCCCTTGCCGATACTATCCTTAAAATTGCCATGAACAAAGAGTTAAGGGATTCTATGGGCATAAATGCCAGGACAATGGCAATCGAGAGAACCTGGGAGAAGGCATTTGATGAACTCTGGAGCATTTCACCGGATAGATCTGAACAGGTGAAAGTCTAGAGTATGTCACTCTTGAGAATATCGAGGCGATACAACATACCGTTCGGAAAGATGAATCGATGGCACGGTTTCGCGTATTTTCTTTCCAGCAAAATCGCGGTTGCGCTCACTCTTTTTGTACTTGTCATGAGTATCGGTGTATCGGGCTTTCTTATCTTCACCACCCATCAATCAGGTATGCTTGACGATCAGCTCTTGAACACACTTCAGACTCTGAAAAATACTGAATCTCCAACTGCAGCTCAGCTCTCCGAGATAACCGACATAGAAATGCAGCTGGATGAGAGTACTTTTGCTGGTGAAGTTCTTCTTTCCGGCTATATGACCGCTATAACCATCACAACAGTCGGGTTCGATGATGTTATAAGGGAATATGCCTACGATTTCATGAATGAGAAATGGCGGAGAGCTTACAATATCTGGGTTACTGTGTTTGTGTTGATAGCATATATGGCTATTCTTTATGTAAATGCTAATTTCGTTGCTTACCTTGTAGGAACACGCCTCGCGGAGAATATGAAAAGGCGTCTCCTTCTTAGAAACATATCCCGTTTGAAGGATCATTACATTGTATGCGGATGCACTGGAGCAGGAAGTGTTGTCATTTCGGAGTTCCTTCGAACCGGAATACCCGTTGTGGGTATTGATACTGGTGAAGAAGCGCCATTCAACCTGAGAAAAAGAAATGGCTTTCTCTATCTGACCCGGGACAGATCTGATGACGTTCTTTTCGAAGAGGCGGGAATAAACAGGGCCAGAGGGCTGGTATCTGTTCTGCAGGACGATAGTGATAACCTCTTTCTTACGCTTACTGCGCATCTTTTGAACAGCAACCTCAAAATAGTCAGCAGGGCAGCAGGACATGAGAATGAGGAGAAACTTGCGCTTGCAGGAGCGGACGTATCCTTCACACCGTCTATTGCAGTTGGGAAGAAACTTGTTGCGGGAATTCTCAACAGAGGAACCGTGGATTTCATGGAGAAGATGATAGACAGCGTTGACCAGAACTGCAGGATAGAAGAATACACCATCAGTTCAGACTCCCCCTCGATCGGGAAGACCCTCGGGGAGATCAACATCGGTCGGATAACCGGCATAAGTGTGTTTGCGGTAATGAAACAGAATGGTTCAATAGAATACAATCCTGGAGCTGACTACATCCTCGAACAGGCTGACGTTCTCCTCGCCATTGAAACGCCAGAGCAGCTGCAGCTGCTCAACAGACTGCTGCAGCGGCGTAAAAACAGGAAAATACTGTGAACCAGTCAGATAAAAGCAGTTCGATCTGTGCGGTATGCGGAGCAGGTGAAACCGGCCTTTTCGTGACCAGGGAGCTGGTCAGGTACGGTTACTCAGTCATAGTCATGGATACCGATCCAGGCGCTCTTAAAACAGCGGCTGACATTGGGGACAGCGTTACCGGTATACAGGGCAACTGTCTGACTGACAGTGTATTGAAAAAAGCGAATTTGATCAATGTTCAAGCATTGTTCTGTGTACTTCCAGACGACAGAAGCAACGTCTTTCTAAGCCTTTCTGCGAGAAGAATCAACCCCGAACTGGAGATATACTCGGTAGCATCAGATATCTCTGCTGAGAGAAAACTGAAACTTGTGGGAGCAAGACGGACGGTCAATCAGGATACTGCGGAAGGATTCAGGATCTCCAATGAGATGATCCGGCCGAATGTTGCCAGATTTCTTGACAGGATAGTCTTTGCCCGCGAGAATACCGAAGGTTATATCAGTATTGAGATCAGTGAAGGATGCCCTTCCATAGGATGGACACTGAAAAAGCTGAAACTGAATGGAAAAACAGGTGTCGTTATAATTGCCGTCATGAGAACCGATGACAGCTACGTTTACAGCCCTTCGGGTGATTTCCGGCTTTCAGAGAATGACAAACTCATCTGTTTCGGTACGGAGGATGAGAGGGAATCCATTAAGAAACTCCTGTGGAGCAGTAAACAGGATAGAACAGACAGATGGAAAAGACTCCGACATAAATTCAAAAAATGAACTGGTCGGGGCGGCCGGATTTGAACCGGCGACCCCCTGCTCCCAAAGCAGGTGCGCTACCGAACTGCGCCACGCCCCGATTTCCGAAGGCTATATTCTACAGATTCAATGACCCTGATGGCAAGTGCAAAAGCTCCTGAAGACTTGACTTACGCAATCTACGGGAACCATATTTGCCTTTATTACATTCCTTTGAAGACTTATCGTAATTCACAATCCTGAGAGGATCCACGCAGATGTTTAAGAAACTCTTTCTAATCCTGTTTGTAGCGGCAGCATTATCTAATGCAGGTAGAACCATGCTGTCGAACGATTTCAGTTACTCTGTTCCCCACTATTCCGTTACTATCATAGATGTAAATATGTCAGAAGTTAGATTCCTTGAAGACGCGGGATTCCTCATTGAATGGGCGCACGGCGGAAAAGCCATGATATACGTCGATGCACAGCAGGAGGATATGCTCCGTCATATCGGATTCAATCCAATTCCTGTTCCCATAACTGAACCTCTTGTACCCTACCCGTCACTTGATGCCATATACAATTCGATAGACGCTGTTGTTGCCGCCCACCCGGATATCTGCAGGAAGGAAACGATAGGCACAAGTGTAGAGGGGAGACCCATTGTAGCTGTTATCGTTTCGGACAATCCCTTGAATGAAGAAATCGAACCCGAGATGAGGATCCATGGCGGGATACACGGCGATGAACCGGCTTCGTCAACCACAACTCTCCACTACCTTGAAGTACTGACGGATAATTACGCCACGAGTTCCATGTGTGCGTACATTGTAAATAATACTGAGTCATGGATAATCCCTGTTCTCAATCCCGATGGTTACTTTCATGATCAAAGGTCCAACGCCCATGGAATAGATCTGAACAGGAATCTGAGCTATATGTGGACCGGCGCGGGAGGCGGATCTGCTCCCTTCTGCGAGCCGGAAACAGCGGCCCTGCGAGACCTTACCATGCAGAGCTGGCCAGCTATTGAGAATTTTAAGAACCCCTTCACAGCCGGACTTTCGCTTCACGGCGGCGCCGCATGCATCAATACCGTCTGGAATTACACTGGAAACCCTCTTCCGGAGGATTCGGGAGTTGTCCATCAGCAGGCTCTTGATTACGCTGCTGTTCCTGGAATAGTAAGCTATTTCAGCGGTAGTTTCTGGATAGCATATCCGGGATGGAGCTGGTACGAAACTCATGGGGACGTCAACGACTGGAGCTACGGTGAATGCGGAACTATCGATCACACCATCGAAGTGCATGATAATAAGCATGTATCCGACTGGCCCGGTGTTGCCAACGCACATTACATTGCAATACTTGAGTTTTTCACGAACAGCACCTACGGTATCTGGGGAACCGTTACGAATACTTCGGGAGATCCCATAGATGCCCAGCTTTCGATAGGCATACATGATGGTACGGATTCTGAAACCCTCAGATTCTGCAGAACTGACGTAACCCTTGGTGATTATCATAAAACACTTCTTCCCGATACATACGATGTGGTGGTGACCGCTTCCGGTTACACATCACAGTCTGTAGAGAATGTATCAGTTGGTCCACAGGAGAGGGTTGAAGTGAGTTTTGTCCTTTCCAATGTGGGGATAGAGGGCTCCGAAGAGACATTCGAAGGAACTTTCTCGGTCTTCCCCAACCCATCACAGGAATCCTGTAGTTTCGCAGTCCCGCAGCCGGGGGTTGGAGGAATCGTATCTATTTACGATATTACAGGCCGTTCTATCATTGTTATGGATGTTTCTCCGGTAACTGAGAACTTCGTATGGAACCTGAGGAATAACAACGGTTCTGAAGTTCCTTCCGGAATCTACATTGCGCGCTTCTCGAATGGAGCTTCCAGCTGGAACGCAATGGTAATTGTAAACAGATAGCTAGTTATTGAAAGGTTCAGAATATGGCACATAAGAAATCATCTAGCAGCTCCAGGAACGGCCGCGACAGCGCCGGCAGAAGGCTTGGAGTGAAAAGTGCAGCCGGACAGCTTGTGTCCGCCGGAAGCATCATCGTCCGGCAGCGTGGAACCAGGATACATGCCGGAGTGAATGTGGGAAGAGGGAACGATGACACACTCTTCGCAAAAGCGGATGGCAGGATAAAATTTCATAGCATGGGTGGAAGAAAGGTTGCATCTGTAGTCCCAGAACAGATTTAACTTCCCACCATGAAAGTTCAGTCCGATTTACTTCTGACAGACATTGGCGAACTGGTCACAATGGCCGGTTCGCCTGGTCTTCGAAGGGGAGAGGCTGCCAGAGAACTTTCCATCATTCGGAACGCTGCGCTCGCTTCCTTCCAGGGTAAAATAGTGTGGACAGGACAAACGCGGGACGCGTTCGATAACGTAAAACTTGTTGATAACAGTCTTGAAATAAACGTATCAGGTAAAGTTATCACACCGGGTTTCGTAGATTCGCATACTCATCCTCTTTACGCTGGAACCAGACAGGTTGAATTCGCCATGCGCGCCATGGGATCTGATTACGAAGATATCGCCGCAGCAGGTGGAGGAATACTCAACAGCGTCACCAGAACCAGACAGGCTTCATCTGATGACCTTGAGGATAATCTTCTGAAACACCTTACGACCATGCTCCTCTATGGAACAACGACTGTTGAGGTAAAGAGCGGTTACGGCCTCGATCTTGAAACTGAGGTCAGATGCCTTGAAACAGCCTCAAGGCTGGCTGCATACTGGCCCGGGACAATAACCGGAACATTCCTGGGTGCTCATGAAATACCTCAGGAATACCGGAATCGTCCGGATGAATACATCAGGTATCTCATAGATCATGTACTGCCCGAAATAAAATCCAGGGAGCTTGCGGATTCTGTAGATATCTTCTGTGAAAAGGGTGTTTTCACTGCCGAACAATCAAGATACTACCTTCAGGCTGCAAAGACGATGGGATTCGGCATAAAGATGCACGCCGACGAATTCCACGATACGGATGGCGCTTCTGTCGCTGTGGATCTTGGCGCCATGAGCGCAGATCATCTGCTTTCCATTTCCGATCGGAATATCGAAAAAATCGCAGGAAGCGATACTGTGGCTACACTGCTGCCAGGAACAGCACTATTCCTGGGTAAGCCATTCCCTCCTGGAAGAAAACTTCTCGATGCAGGCGCGGCTGTCGCAATAGCAACAGACTTCAATCCAGGCAGCTGTTTTTGTGAATCAATGCCTCTGATGATAAATCTTGCGGTATGCCAGTGCGGCTTTACTATAGAAGAAGCGGTAACCGCAGCTACGGTAAACGGTGCCGCAGCCCTTGGAATGGGCGATTACAAAGGCGCTCTTGCTCCAGGGATGGATGCGGATATGATACTCTGGGACCTTGATGATTACAGGGGTATTGCTTATCACATGGCAATACCTGATATTGAGGACTTGATTGTCGCTGGACAACTCGTTTCGGGTATGTTTGAGTAGTATTGACAGCACTTCGTTGCAACCATGAGGATGAATAATGATAGATATTGAACAGCGTCGGAAAGTTCAGGATCTTTTTCAGGAAGGTAAATACGAGAGCGCAGAGAAAATCCTGAATCGCATGATCAAAGAAAACCCTGAAGAAGCTTCAATACTCAATACCCTTGGTGATGTGCTTCTGAAGCTCGATCGCACCGAAGAAGCACTTGAACATTTTGGAGTAGCAGGGCAGCTCTACTGTACCAGCGGACTTCATTCGGCAGCTCTTTCAGTTGCAAGAAAAGCATTAAGAATGAATTCGGAATTCGCTGAAGCGCATTTCATTAAAGCTCTGAGCTACGATAGCCAGGGGAAATTCGAAGACGCCAAGAAAGAATATCTTCTTTACCTCAAATCGAAACCATCACTGAAGGAACCGCCCGTTCTTCAGTCATGCAATGCAATGACGAGACTTGATCCAGACGATAACAAGTGGGTTATACGCTTCGCCAAAGTAGCAGCAGCAAACGAGGATAAAGCTTTACTGAAACAGGCGATTGAAACCGCCCGGAACAGAAACATGAAGGAAATAGGTCAGCTTGAAAAGATGCTGACGAAGCTCGATAAGAAACTCAACAAAGAACCAACACGGCCGAAGAAAGCTCCGCCTGCAACAAAACCTGTTGAGAAGAAGAAAGCTCCTCCTGCAAAGAAACCTGTTGAGAAAAAGAAAGCTCCGCCCGCAACGAAACCTGTGGAGAAAGTGAAAGCTCCGGCGCCGCCACCGGTGGAAAAACCAGTGGAGAAAAAGAAAGCTCCAGCGCCACTACCGGTAGAAAAACCAGTAGAGAAAAAGAAAGCTCCGCCTGCAACAAAACCCGTGGAGACGAAGAAATCTCCACCTGTAGAGAGAATCAAACCCAAAAAGCTCGACAGAACACCTCCAACAGCAGTCATAGATGAAGTGGAATTTGATGAATCCGATTTTATCGAAACCCTCGGACAGGATGACGATGATGAGCTCTTTTCCCTTGAAAGAAAAAGAATTGGTGAGTATTTCATAGCGGAAGGTCTTCTTGAAGCCCCGGATGTCCTCAGAGCCCTTGATATCCAGAAGGATACAGATACAGAACGTAAACTGGGCGATATCCTTGTTAGTTTGAACCTTGTCTCAACAAGGCAGCTTCAGGAAGCTCTTTCCCTCCAGGTTGAAGACATGAGAAGCAATCTGGACAGATCAAGGGGAGATGGACTGGGCTATGTCGAACTTGGTAATCTTCTGCTTGAAGTCGGCGATTTCTACGGTGCTATCGATTCTTATCTTAGAGCGTGTACAATCTACAGGGCAAATGAACGGGAGTATATGGTATTCGAGCTGCTTGAGGGTGTGCTCGATATCTGCCCCGAGTCCCTCAGTGCCGCGAAGGAGATCGTAAGAATCAGAGAAGCCATGGACATTGAAGGTCAGGCCAGGGCTTTTTACCGTCTCGCAGTAGCCTACCTGCTTAACGACAGCCCCCATGAAGCACTGGCAGCACTCGAGAAAGCGGTCTCTGTAGATTCCAGTTTCGAGATGGCAAGAACATTGATGGACGGTATCCGGCCGGGCCTTGCAGACAGTGAGGATTACGCTGATATAGCCATGATCCTTGCAGATATTGACCACAAGTTCGACAAGAACTCAGCAAAAGCACTGGCAGGCATAATCCGGGAATTCCAGGAAGGTATTGAATCAGCAGTACCCATAGACGATTACAACACACATTACGACCTTGGAATAGCGTATATGGAAATGGGCCTGTACCGCGAATCTCTCTCGGAATTTGAACAGGTTCTCAAGAGCCCTGATTTCAGGATGAAAGCACGCGAAATGCTTGGCAGATGCTGTCTTAAACTGGAACGATACGATGAGGCTGAAGATCATTTCAGAAAAGGGCTTTCAACTACAGCCGGAGACCTGAGATCATCCGTTGGATTCCATCTTGCCATTGCAGACGTTTATAAAGCTACAGGCCGGAATTCTCAAGCGGAAAAGGAACTTGCAGCAGCCGCTAAGCTTGATCCGGAGATGGTTAAAGTACAGCGCCTGCTGGAGTAACGTTTGCTAGGCATACTCTCAGTAACCCCCGGATCTCCCGCTTATGTAACCGGATTCAGAAGTATCGACAAACTGATTTCATGTAACGGCAATCCCCTGAATGACTGGATCGACTTCCTGTACAGTGCCGGCGGATTATTCCTTGATATTGTATACAGAAGGGGACCGGTTGTCAGAAAGCTTACCATCCGGCGAAATCCCTCTATTGAGTGGGGTTTTACTTTCCATGGTCAGGAACCTGCCGTATGCCGGAAAAAATGCATTTTCTGTTTTGTTGATCAGTTGCCGTCAGGTCTCAGGTCGTCCCTTCTGGTGAAGGATGACGATGTCAGGTATTCCTTTGTCCAGGGAACATACGTAACTCTTGACAATGATGATACTGAATATGCGATCCGCAAGCACCTTACGCCACTTCATATTTCCGTTCATTCAACAGATCCGGCTGTCAGGGGAATGATATTGGGAACTCACAGGGAAGAACCTGTACTGCAGATGCTGGAAAATCTCTCCAGAGCTGGTATAGAAATGGAAACTCAGATAGTAGTAGTCCCCGGATTGAACGACTTTGAAGAGCTTGATAAAACTCTGGAAGATCTTATTGCAATACCAGGAGTTGTATCTGCAGGAGTAGTTCCTGTAGGTCTGACCAGACACAGAAATGGGCTCCCCCGGCTCAGACGTCCCTCAAAAACGGAAGCCCTCCATATCATTGATCAATGCAGCATCTGCAGCAGGAAGGCTATAAAAACACGCGGAAGCAGATGGGTGTACCCATCAGATGAGTTTTTCATAATTGCAGGTCTGGATATTCCACCTCTATCATTTTATGAGAACTGCACCCTCAGGGAGAACGGTATAGGGCTTCTGGCAGAACTGCTTTCAATATCAGGGAAGACATTCACCGGCAACGGTACAGTGTGTACCGGAACGCTGGCCGCTCCATACATCAGGCATGTTCTGGGAGACAGCACTTACAATGTGATCGCCGTTGAGAATACTCTTCTGGGTCCCGAAATCGGCGTAGCTGGACTTCTCTCCGGGGCAGATATCGTAAGATCTGTTAAGATGCTTGCGGATTCATATAATAGTGTAATACTGCCGGGTGTGATGTTCAATCATGATATGCTGACGCTTGATGATCTGTCGCCCGGTGAAATAGGTAAATTAACTGATAGAGAAATCCTTGTAGTAAGGGATCTGGAGGAACTGGCCTGACATGATAACCATGCCTGTATACGTTGTTTTTCTGATCTTTCTCGTAGTATTCATGATTATGGAAATGTACAGAAGAAACAAGATATCCTTCGAGAAAAAGATCGGCGAGCTTAAGAATAAGCTCATATTGTATAAAGAAGAACTTGATGAGCTTGAGAAACTGAAATCTGAAATGCTTTCACGCATAGGAGTTTCCCTGCGAAAACCTCTCGAATCGGTCCGGGAGACAGCAATAGAACTATCGAGACCACTGGACAGATCGCCCGTTGTGAAGGAGCAGCTTGCAAGACTCACTGCCGAAATAGAAGAAATCGAGAATTTCCTCAATGTGATGAAGGAACTTGCAACCCTTGAGAACATGGACCTTACCGATGGATCGCAGTTCCCCGATGGCCCGGAATCATCCGTTGTATCCCTCGATGAACTCCTCTTCGAAACCCTTAACGAATGGAATGAAATACTCGCATCGCGTGGTGTATCTCTCGCGATATCAATGGATGAGAACGTATATGTTTCAGGAAGCAGATACTATCTCAGGCATGCTCTTGACAACATTCTATCTGAGATATCACGCATAATGAGTTCTGGTTCACTGATACACATAATGCTTACAGGCGGGGAAGAATCCGTCAGACTTACAATAGTTCATAAGGGTACAACACAGAGCGATGTGGAACACTCAGCATTCGAGGTAGAGCTGGCCCGTCAGATTATAAGCGCCCACAGAGGCTGGCTCACAGGCGAGACAGGTACGGGCCAGTATGCAATTGAACTGCCCGGGCTGAAAGCCGTTAAGGAACAGTAGATGAAAAGCAGTATTTTCAGAAAGTATGACATAAGAGGCATTTTCCCTGAGGACCTTGATAGAAGCACCGTTGTCAGGTTAGGCAGAGTTCTCGGTTCAATTGCCGGACAATGCGCGGCTGTAGGCAGGGATTGCAGAAAATCGGGGGGCATTCTAATGGAATGGCTGAACGATGGTATCCGTTCATCCGGATGCGATGTTCTTGATCTTGGCATACTGACCACCCCGATGACGTATTTTGCTGCCTGCACCCTTAATCCTGATGTTACAGTGATGATTACAGGCAGTCATAACCCTCCGGAATACAACGGTCTCAAAATTCTATTCGGACATGATACCATATACGGCGATTCCATTACGGATCTGGCGGATAGAATACAGGCCATCCCAGATTCGGATGATGTAACTCCTTATG
This sequence comes from Candidatus Fermentibacterota bacterium, assembly GCA_030592645.1. GTDB lineage: Bacteria > Fermentibacterota > Fermentibacteria > Fermentibacterales > JCC-6 > Aegiribacteria. The sequence goes on from JAUVIR010000001.1 coordinate 106,713, forward strand.
CCTCTATAGAGAAAGTTTCTATAAGGAAACCATACCTCGAAAGACTTCTTTCTGAATTCTCACTTGACAGGTCACTGCGGATCGTAGTTGACGCCGGTAATGGAACCGGTGGGGATACAGCTGTTGAGATTCTCAGAAATCTCGGCTGCAGAGTGATTCCTCTATTCTGCGACATGAATGGTGATTTCCCCAATCATCACCCGGACCCGACAGTAGAGGAAAACCTGTCTGATCTAAGAGATACTGTTTTAAGGGAGAAAGCCGATCTGGGTCTTGCTTTCGATGGAGATGCAGACCGTATTGGAATAATAGATGACAGGGGAGACGTGATACGCGGAGATATGATTCTTGTAATCCTTGCAAGAGAGGTTTTGAGGAATAACCCTGGAGCAACGGTCATTTCGGAAGTCAAAGCTTCGGGTCTTTTCTTTTCTGAAATTGAAAAAGCAGGAGGAAGGGCGTTCATGTCCCCGACAGGACATTCAATAATCAAGAAGGTAATGACCGAGGAAAATGCGCTCATTGCCGGAGAAATGAGTGGTCACATCTTCTTCAGAGACCGTTACTACGGTTACGATGATGCCCTTTATGCGGCTTTGAGACTTATCGAGATCATTGCTTCGGGCAGCCATCCTCTACACACCTATCTACAGGATCTTCCGAAAGTATTCTCCACTCCTGAGATAAGAGAGGACTGCGATGATGATTCTAAATTCTCACTTGTCGCGAAAGTAACGGAACTCTTTCTGAATGAGGATTATTCTGTAAATACAACAGACGGTGCCAGGATAACTTTCCCCGATGGATGGGGCCTTGTAAGGGCATCCAACACTCAGCCCGTTCTGGTAATGAGATTTGAAGCTGGAACTCACAAAGCACTTCTAGACTATGAAAAAACAACAAGAGATTTCATCAGAAAAGCCAGGAGGGAAATAGATGCCTAGAGAACAGGTTGAAGAGCTTGAAAATCAGATTTCGTCCAGGAAACCACTTCTGGATAAACTCAAGTCGGCGTTTTCCAGTGTTATTGTAGGGCAGGAAGAACTCCGCCTCGGTCTGATAACCGCGATGCTCTGTGATGGACACGTTCTTATTGAGGGTGTTCCTGGTCTTGCGAAGACACTTGCTGCAAGAACCCTGTCAAAATGCGTCAGAGCTACTTTCTCAAGGCTGCAGTTCACTCCTGATCTCCTTCCAACGGATATTACGGGAACGATGATATTCAAACCGCAAACTAACATATTCGAAGCCCGGAAAGGACCGATCTTCGCTCAGTTCATCCTTGCTGACGAAATAAACAGAGCGCCAGCAAAGGTACAGAGCGCCCTTCTTGAAGCAATGCAGGAGCGTCAGGTAACTTTCGGAGGAGAAACCCATCACCTTCCTAAGCCCTTCTTTGTAATGGCAACACAGAACCCCATAGAACAGGAAGGCACGTATCCTCTTCCTGAAGCCCAGGTGGACAGGTTCCTCATGAAACTGAAAGTCGATTATCCCACAGTAGATGAGGAGATCGAGATACTCAAGAGAATCGGTGGAAAACCGGTTCCATCGGTAGATCCAGTCATGACTACAGACGAAGTTATTGAACTTCAGCGGATCTCCTCTTTGGTACTTGTGGAAGATGTGGTAATGGACTACATGGTCAGACTCACAGCTGCTACCCGTCACCCAAGACAGGCGGGACTTAAGGATCTGGAGGATCTTATCTCAGTGGGAGCAAGCCCCAGAGGTTCTCTCGGCCTGCTTGCAGCATCCAGAGCGAGGGCTCTTCTGTACGGTCAGTCATTCGTGGACCCCACGATCGTTAAAGAAGTGGCACACGACATTCTTCGCCACCGTATAATCCTTTCCTTTGAAGCGGAAGCTGAAGAAATTGGTGTTGAGGAAATTCTGGACAGGATTCTGAACCGGATTCCTGTTAAATAACCGAATAGCAGGTCATGGAAAACGTACACTCACTGTTCAATCGTGTCAGAAGGATTGAACTTCGTACGCGGAAGCTGGTGGCACAGCTTGTATGCGGTGATTACAGTTCCATATTCCGCGGGCATGGAATGGAATTCTCCGATCTTCGCCCATACGTTGAGGGTGATGACCCCAAACTTATCGACTGGAACGTATACGCCAGAACCCGGACTCCTTTCGTAAAAGTTTTTACCGAGGAAAGAGAACTCATGGTGCTTCTGGTCGTAGACCTTTCCGGAAGCCTCAGATTCGGTTCCCTGAACCTGACAAAAGCCGAGAGAGTAGCCGAAGTTGCTGCGGTACTTGCCCTTTCCGCCTCAGAAAGTAATGACAGGATAGGTATGCTTACATTTTCCGATAAAGTTCACGACTTCATCCCACCTGAAAAAGGAAGAAAGCATGCCCTGGGCCTTATTCGCAGGATACTCCAGGTGCCTGATATACAGGCCCATGCGGACCTGGACAATGCGTTGAAATACATGGGCAGAATCATGAAAAGAAGAGCCCTTATTTTCATAATAAGCGATTTTGCTTTCCCTTCAGGCAGCAAACTCCTGAAAGCAGCAGTTCAGAAACACGATGTTGTCGGGATACACGTATTCGACCCGAGAGAACTGCATCTGCCAATGATGGGGAGAGTAAGATTCAGAAATCCCGAGACAGGCAACGAGAAGGTTGTTAATACGAGTTCACCGAAGTGGAGAAAGAAGTTCGCCGAGAATGTCCGCATGGTTCAACAGGCCAGGGAAGAGCTGTGCCGTGATAACAGGCTGGACCTGATGAGCATTTCAACTTCTGATAATCTTATTCTTCCTCTCCGCAGGTTCTTCGAATTGAGGAAAAAGCGGAGACGCAGATGACTACGTTAGTTCTGGCAGTACTATTTCTGACTTCTGACATTGAAGCGGTTCAATGCTCTCTGGGTGTTCCTGTAACAATTGATTATTCCATTCCTGAAGGCTTCGCACCGGAACCACTCGAATTAACTGAAGATTTCGTTCTACTGGAGCAGCAGGGTGACAGCATTACGATAATACCAATTGTTCTGGACACGCTTGTTCTACCATCCATATACGCCATCTCCGACACCACCGGACTGGAAATCGAATTTTCCCCGCCTCTTCTTGTCGTTTCAAGAACAATGCCCGATTCAACATGGATCGTTCCGGTTTTCCCGTCGCCTCTGCTTCACACCATTCCTCCGGGATTACCTCAGGATTACCTTAAGCAGCACTGCTTCTCGGAGAAGTGGGGTAGAGCTCCATCGCACAGGTGGATTCTTCCTGTAAGTATGGGGTCAGCGGCAATCCTTACCGCGCTTCTCATCTGGTTTTTACACAGAAGGCGCTCCAGTCTTTCCACCTCTTCTATTCCTTCGGCATCCGGAGTCTCACATTCTCCTCTTAAAGAAGTAAAAGCTCTTCTTGATTCAAGCGCTTTCGCCGAAGGCAGATGGCCCGACTACTACAGGGAGGTTGACAGGCTTCTGCGGGATACTCTTGATGTCAGATTCAGTATTTCAAACAGGGCTTATACATGGCGTCAGATCAGGAGAGAGCTGGCAGAAGAAAAGAGCGGCAAGCAGTTCATCGAAAGCACGAACGAGCTTTCCCGGGAAATAGTAATTCAAAGATATGCTGCCTGGGGCGGATCACGCGAGAGGGCAAAAAGATATACATCAATGCTGCTGCGCATCAGAGAGGAGTGGCACAGCAAATGAATTTCCAATTCCTCCCGGCCCTTCTGATGTTCCCTCTATTCCTGCTGATCACGTTCCTCTTTACTAGAAAACCTGAGGTGATATCACAGACTTACAGTGGACCGTTCTCTTTCCAGTCCATTTCCGGCTCTCCAGGCTTCAGAATAGCTGTCTTGCTTCAATTTGCAGGATTCGCGCTTCTCTGCATCGCTATGGCCAGGCCGCAGCAGGGATTTGAACGGCTTCCCGAAGCGGGTGAAGGCGTGGATATCATCATAACACTTGATGTTTCCGGGAGCATGAACCAGACAGATTACACTCCAAGCCGCCTTGCAGCAGCGAAGAGGGCTGCCCTGATCTTCATTGACGGCAGACCCAACGACAGAATAGGGCTTGTTATCTATGCCGACCAGCCGAGAACACTTTGCCCCCCGACATTCGATCACGCAACACTGGAGCGGTTCATTCAGGGCGCTGAACTGGGGGCACTTCCAGATGGCACTGCCATCGGAGCAGGCCTCGCAGTTGCTGCAAAGGGCTTCAATTATTCTCAGACAGCAAGAAGAGTCATTGTACTAATCTCCGATGGAGAGGACACCTCAAGCCTTCTTGATCCGATAACTGTTGCACAGGCGATAAATACAATACACGGAGACAGTCTCAGAATTTACACAATTGCCATCGGGAAGCCCCTGGCGGAGGACGGCCTTGGACTGGACATAGAAACCCTCTCGTACATTGCTGAACTTAACGGAGGAAGACTGTTCAATGTAGAATCTCCTGATGAACTGGATGAAGTTTATACAGCTATCGACTCCCTTGAGGCTTCGACATTGCCCGCGGAAGGACTCTTTGTGTACAGGGATTCCTACATGTTTTTCCTCATCTCCGGTATGATTCTTATGCTGATATCGAACATTATGAAATACAGATTCTTCAAAGTAGTAGGTGATTGATGACTTTCGGGTACCCTTTCCTCCTGCTTCTGCTGCTTATCATCCCTTTATACTGGTGGTTACGTGTAAAATGGCATAACACTGAGATTAAGCTGCTCAGAGTATTCGTCAGGCCTGTTCTTTGGGAAAGGGTCAGGATAACTCCTCCACCTTCCCGCTTACTTTCCAGGATCCTCTGGACAACAGCTCTGGCTCTTTCAATAACAGCTCTCAGCAGCCCCACCTGGGGCAGATCATCGGCCATTACATCAACTGGAAGCAAGAACCTTGTGATAGCTCTTGACGTATCACAATCCATGGCTTCAATTGATGAAATGCCATCAAGGATAGCCAGAGCCGCCAGCGAGATCAGGAGGCTTGCCGAAGAACTTGACGATGTACGAATAGCTCTTGTGATCTTTTCGGGTTCATCCAGGCTTGCCTCACCGCTTACTCTCGACAGGGAATTCCTGATAAGCCGGCTGCCGGAAAATACCTGGAGCAGCTCTGACATTATTCCGGGCACCAGACTCAGTGATATGGTGAAACTGATGGTCTCAACACTTCCGGATATGGATCTTGAAGCCAGCCTCGGTATCATCTTCAGTGACGGAGGATTCCACGATTATGCCACCGAAAGTGCCGCCTGGGAGGCGAGGCGTCACGGAATGAACCTTGTAACAGTTGGGGTCGGCGGCCCGATTGAGGTTACAATTCCTCAAGAGGGAGGAGGACTCCTTCTGACTGCCGGAGGAGACACGGTAAGAACTTCGCTGGAAGAAGGATCACTCCGCGAGCTTGCTGAGGATACCGGAGGCATTTACGTACGGCTCTCCGGTACCGACGATCTTGTTTCGATCACGAATGCCTTTCTGGATCATATTTCCTCTGAGAACAGTGAACTGGCAACAGGCGGATCGACAACGACTCGAAGGTATCAGTATTTTCTGCTGCCTGCTCTTCTTCTTTTTGCCGCTGCCATAATTCTGGAGAGGAGGGCTTTATGATTCTTATTCTACTGCTTACCCTTCAGATCGGAAGCGCAACTGCTCCTGCGGAGTTAGCAGATATGGCTACCGTGTATTTTCAAAACGGGCAGTACATAGAGGCATCTGAGATCTGGTCTGATCTCCTTTCACGCATGCCGCACAGAAACCGGATAGCATATAACCTTGCAGCTTCCATTTTCCAGATGGATTCCCCTGCTGAAGCTGATTCAATTCTTATGCTAATCTTAGAAGATGTTGATACGGATACTCTGGTCTGTGCTGTTGCACTGACCGACCTTGCGCTGGCAATACAGATGGAAGATTACGGCGGAGTAGAGAGCTCTGTAGGCATTCTGATCAATAACATTTCCGATGGTCTATCCTTCGATTGCGAGAGGCATGGACTCGAGGCTGGCCTCAACTGGCTTCACAACCACGAACCACCTGAGGATCAGAACGAGGACCAGCAGGACCAGAATGAGGACCAGCAGGATCAGAACGAAGACCAGCAGGATCAGAATGAGGATCTGCAGGATCAGAACGAAGACCAGCAGGATCAGAATGAGGATCTGCAGGATCAGAACGAAGACCAGCAGGACCAGAACGAAGAACTGCCCCAGCCGCCTCCTCAGATAGATGAAATGACCCCTGAACAGGCACAGGCGATACTGGATCTTATAGAAGAGAACCAGCAGCCTGAAGATTCCACAGGCAAATCCAAGGTCGCGCTTCCTTCAGGACCGGTCTGGTAATGTTCTTGATCCTTCTTTCAATCCTTCTGACCATATCTGATTACTCCGTGAATATTCCGGATTCTGTTCAGACCGGAGCGGTATTCTCATGCGAGATATGCGTAACAGGTGAAGATCTGACCTCGGTCGAATGTGTACCGGTCTTTTCAGATGGACTGCAATATATGGGCACAAGCAGCATGAACTCATTCTCAAGCGTTACAACCCCCGCAGGAAGATCGGTATCATCCGAGATATGCCTGTTAATGAGTTTCAGAGCACCTTCTTCCGGAACCTACACAATCGGTCCCTTAAGAATTACATCTTCAGGCAGAATACTCCATCAATTTCCTGCCCATTCGGTTACGGCAATTGGCAGTATCAGTGGAACAGTTTCAACCGGTTCACTTCAGGAACCCCGCAATGACGAGATCGCTTGGATGGAAATAGAGATCGATACTACGGGAAGGATTTATCCGGGTCAGACATTCAACGTTGACTACTTTATCTACAAGACAAGTAGGAATGCAGAGATAGTAGATCTCTTCCTTGAGCCTTCAAATTATGCTTCTTCGACTCTTCTTGATAACTTCGAGGAGCTGCAATGGATACGATGCAAGAGCGGCACTTACAGAACCTGGCTCGCAACACTTGAAGTTACACCCGCATTTGCATGCACACTCTCCCTTCCTGTTCTCAGGGGAAGAATCGGTCTCCCTGGCGGAATGATAAGACCTGCCAGTGAATACTTCATATCAACTGAGGGAGAAAAGATACCAGTCTATCCATTTCCTGAATTGGATAAACCTGATAACTTCAATGGTATAACAGATGAGATATTCTTCCGGATTGAAAGGGTTACCAGGGGGTACAGTGCAGCGGGAGAGAGGTGCGTTCAACTTTCGATCTCAGGTCAGGGATACTCTCAATTAAGAGATCCTCCTGAATTGACAGTAGGGGGACCAGCTGTATTGCTCCGGGGAAGGAGTTTCTCTCTCTCTCATGATACGAATGCCTGGTATATACTTGTAGAACCTTCCGACAGCGGTAGAGTTATTATCGGTCCGGACAGCGTTGCGTGGTTTGATACCGATCGGGAAGAATACAGACAGGCTGTCATCCCCGCCTGTACAGTTCATGTGTATCCAATCAGCAGCCGACCTGTTGATATATCGAGTCTGCGGGGCAGTGACAGCGATTCATCATTGCTCTGGATAGCGATAGTTTCCCTGCTTCTCATACTTCTTATTATCATTTTAGTCCGCTACAGGAAGAGAATTGCCGGATATGCCCCTGAAATAGCAGAGGTGAATGATACTGAGGAGCTCCTTACGGCATTTGGCGACAGGCTCTCTGAAATGCTCACCGGTTCAGTATCCTACATGGGATCCCAGGAACTCGATGAGGCTCTTGATGAAAATACGATAGATCCCCTCATCTCAAGAGGGCTCCTTCGACATTGGAAGGATATTGAACTTATCCTCTCCGAGCGGACTGCAAAAGCTGAACACCTTGAAAGACTGAAGTACAAGACCCTTGAACTAGTCCGTGAACTTGAAGCGGAATTGGAAAAATAACTCAGGGGTGCAGCAACACATTTCAATACCTATATTCCTCCGTCAACATCATTCGTCGAGACATTGAGGAGACACATCATGTTAGCCAACTATCTTGTAGTGGGAGCTTACGCAGCACTTATCATAATAATCGGCCTCAAGGGGATGCGAAAAACGAATTCATACCATGATTATCTTCTCGGAGGAGGTAAAGTAGGTCCCTGGATGACAGCATTCTCATACGGGACAGCTTACTTCTCGGCAGTTCTGTTCATAGGATTTGCAGGAAAACTTGGATGGGGTTTCGGCCTTTCCGCGCTCTGGATCGCGCTTGGTAATACCCTTATAGGTGTCCTTGGAGTCTGGCTTCTCCTTGGAAACAGGATAAAGAACATGTCAGAGTCTCTGAATGTTAAAACCATGCCTGAATACCTTGAAGCAAGATTCAACTGCCCCTTCCTTAAAGGATTTACAGCTCTCGCGATTTTCGTCTTCTTCGTACCGTATACAGCTGCAGTATTCATGGGCCTGAGTTATCTCTTCGAATCAACTTTCCAGCTTCCCTATATTTGGATTCTTCTCTCTATGGGTCTTTTCACCGGAACCTACCTTATTCTCGGCGGCTACAGATCCATGGCAATGATGGATGTTGTCTTCGGAATTATTATGGTAATTGGTGTCAGTGTGTTGCTATGGTTCAATATACAGAAGGGTGGGGGCATACCTGATATCGTATCCAGCCTCAGAGCCATTGAACCTAAGCTTGTAGCTCCAGTAGGGCCGCCTGGTATCGTGCCGCTTCTTTCCCTGATATTCCTTATCAGTGTAGCCCCGTTTGCTATGCCTCAGCTGCTTCAGAAATTCTATGCCGTACGTGACAAAAAGGCCATAAGAGTAGGAATGATCGCCTCAACCCTATTTGCGCTTCTTGTTACTGGTGTTGCCTATTTCACGGGAGCACTAACGAGAATATTCCTGTCACCTGCCAGCGCTCCAGGCGCGTTCGGGGAGGGGGGAGCCCCGCTTTTCGACCGTCTCATCCCAGAACTTCTCACAACCATTATACCTTCTGCGCTAACTGTAATAATTCTTCTTCTTATTCTTTCTGCCTCGATGTCAACACTGGCATCTCTTGTTCTTATTGCAAGCTCCGCTGTTACGAAGGATTTCTATCACGGTTTCATCAACAGGAACGCCTCGGACAGTGCGCTGACAAGACTTGGCAGACTGAGCAGTGGTGGTTTTATAGTTCTTTCCATGATCCTTGCATGGCTGAAACCTGCTGTAATCGTGACAATACTCTCGATTTCCTGGGGTGCCATAGCTTCTGTGTTTCTAGGACCTTTTCTCTGGGGACTCTTCTGCAAAAAACTCAAGAAACCGGGAGCTGTTACCGCATCGATCCTCGGACTTGTAACCTGTATGTATCTGTTCTTCTCCTGGGGGCCATCCAAAGTCCCGCAGGCGGCATCTGTTGGAATGCTTGTATCCCTTGCAGTACCGGCTTTCTTTATTCTGATACAAAGGCTGACATCTCATGAATAAGCTGCAGATTTACACTGAGATCCTTAATTCCGTGATGGAGAGCATCCTCATCGTTGATAACGACAATAAGATCGAATTCTGCAATCCCACGCTTCACCAGCTTTTTGAAGTGGATGATGATAAGGATCTCACAGGCACAAATTTCCTTGATTTCGTTGTTAAGGAGCACTGGGATATTGTAAACAATCAGACTGATACGCGCAAAAGCGGTGAATCATCAAGGTATGAACTGAAAATCGTAACCGCCCGTAACAATATCAAATGGGTTTCTCTCTCGGTCTGTCCAAGGCTGGACACCGAGGGAAACACAATCGGCGCATTCGCAACGGTCGTTGATGTAACCAAAATGAAAACTCTGCAGTTCGAACTTACCGAGATACTCAATTCCGTTATGGAGAGCATCCTTATCGTTGATAACGATAATAAGATCGAATTCTGCAATCCCACGCTTCACCAGTTATTTGAAGTGGATGAAGATAAAGATCTCACAGGCACAAATTTCCTTGACTTCGTTGTTAAGGAGCACTGGGATATTGTAAACAATCAGACTGATACGCGCAGAAGCGGTGAATCATCAAGGTATGAACTGAAAATCGTAACCGCCCGTAACAATATCAAATGGGTTTCTCTCTCGGTCTGTCCAAGGCTGGACACCGAGGGAAATACTATCGGTGCTTTTGCGACAGTCGTTGATGTAACCAAAATGAAAACTCTGCAGTTCGAACTTACCGAGAGTGAAGAACGTTTCCGGGATATTGCGCTTTGCACTGCTGACTGGCTCTGGGAAACTGACCGGAATGCCAGGTACACTTACTGCTCGGAAATGGTTATCGATTCTCTTGGATACTCGTCTGAAGAACTGAAAGGGAAAGCACCTTTCGATTTCGCGCCTCCTGATGATCAGAAATATATGCGTAATAAATATTTAGAGATCTTCAAGAATAAAGAGGATATTGTTAATCTTGAAAGCAGAAACGTTCATAAGAATGGTTATATAAAGATATTCCTGACAAACGGCATACCTATTCTGGGTAAGAACGGTGATCTTCTCGGATACAGAGGGGTGGACAAAGATATCACGATACAGAAGCTTGCTGAAGCGGAAATATCCAGAGCCCAGATTATAACCGAGAGAAAGAATGCTGAATTGAAAGCCGCACTTTCAAACGCTAAAAAACTTACACAGCAGTCAAGGCAGACAAACCGGACCAACAGTGTGCTTCTTGCTAAAATGAACAACGAAAGAACAGCAGCAATGAACGGTCTTGTTGAAATGACTGAAAGCCTTCTTGGTACCGAGCTTACGCCGCAGCAGGCAGATTACGTCGCCGGGATCAAAGAGAATGCTGATGCGCTCATGTCAACGATCAAGAATCCGCATATAAGCGGATGATAGTGCTTTATGGTGGTATTCTGTGATATATCGCTGTATATACAATGTCCGATAAGGGATATTATGTAAAGTCATTAGTATTCCTTTTGGCTTTTCAGTAACGACTGTACATAATATCAATCATCTCCTCCCTTCTTTCAGTACAACACATTTCTTCTTTCCGGCAGAGCATACATGACTGTACATAATATCAATCATCTCCTCCCTTCTTTTAGTACAACACATTTCTTCTTTCCGGCAGAGCATACATGACTGTACATAATATCAATCATCACAACTGAATGAAAAAGCCGGGCTGTTCACCCGGCTCTTCTTCATTTCTTTCTGGCTTAAACTTTAATTCGATGCCATATCAAGTCGCGCTATCTGGTAGGATACAAAATCTGTAGTATCCCTGGAGATAGCAAGCGCGGCATCAAGGTTCTCCCTGGAAGCTTCGTAATCCTCGAGCGTGTACAGTACTCTTGCAAGTCCCGAATATGACTCCCATGCGAGCTGCGAAAGCTCCGGCGTGTTTTCGAGTATACCTCTGTAAATATCCTGAGCGTTCATAAGATCGTTAGTACCGCCTCTATTCTCAAGAGCTATAGCTAGATGCAGATTGGCGGAATTCTTCAGATCAGTCCCTGGATCTGCAGCGAGAAAATCCTGCAGTTCTGAAATGACTTCACTGTTCATTCCGAATAGTATTCCGACCTTTGCAGCCAGTATTGCAGAGCGTCTTCCGGATTCCCTTCCCGGGTATGTACGGTAATTGCTTCTTGCTATCTGCTGTGCGCCCTGAAGCTGCCCTACGGAGGTTTCTATATCACCGTATCGGAGATTCTCCATCCCCATGCTGTACATCTGACCTGCAAGGTAATACTGAGCAATGGATTCATCCGCCTGCCTCTGTGCGTTACCTGACAGGGACTGTATGACAAGAACGGCAACGATCAGCGCAACTCCGCCTATCATGAACTGCCGGATATGCTGCTGCAGGAAATACATCCCGTTCATAAGAGCTTCATTGACAGGATCCTTCTTGAGTTCGGACTTAGTAAGCTTTTTTCTGGTTTTGTGCGCCATTTTCTCTCCCGATTTAAATTAGTAGTCTATTTTCAATATCATCGAATATAGTAAGAATCTGCTGCTTCATGTACTCCATATCCTGAGTATTATGGACTACATAGTCCGCTCTCTCTACTTTTGCATAGATTGGAAACTGCCGGTCCCATCTTTTCAGTGCGTATTCCACCTGGATATCATCCCGTGCAGCAATGCGTTCTGCACATCGTTCAGCAGTATCCTCTATAACGATCATGCAATCCAGATACCTGTCTATCTCCAGTTCGTAGATCAGAGCTCCCTCAAGAACTCTTATACCTTTTCCGTTTTTCACTAATTCTGCGGAAATCGATGCCCACCTGACCATGCGTGGATGCAGGATCGAATTAAGTACGGCCATCTTCTGCGGATCATCGAATACTATGCCTCTCAGTTCCGACCGTATATCACTTTCATTCATCGCCTGCAGGCTCCTGTTTGAGAATCCATCTGCCAGGTCCCTCTTAACGTAACGTTTATTGAGAAGACGGTGGCCTATCGTGTCCAGTGAGCATACACCTTCGCATTGTTCCGCAGCGAAGGATGCAGCGGTACTCTGCCCGCAGCCGCTGTTCCCTGTGATCCCGACGAAACATCCTCTATCATTTATCATAATCTTATCTGACATCCCAGCAGATATCTTCTTCCCTCAGAGTCATTTCCACCATTTCCCCCTCCCTGCTTCCAGGAGGGCTGATAACTGGAATATAGTTATCGGTCATACCTATCAGTCTGCCGGATTCCCCTTCGGTCCTGGACTCCACAAGAACAAAAGCATCTGTTCCTATCTGTGATCTTCTGAAACGCTTTCTCTTTTCCCCGGATAGTGAGCGCAGATATTGCGCTCTTTCCGTTACCGTTTCCGGATGGATCATCTCGGATTGCATGGATGCCGCGGGAGTGCCCGGTCTTGCGGAGAACGGGAAAACGTGAAGATACGCAACCGCAGGATGCGATATAAGATCAATGGTCCTTCTGAAATCCTTTTCAGTTTCACCGGGAAATCCTACTATGACATCCGCTCCGATACCGATACCGGGGAACAGTTCCATACTCCTGTCAAAGAGCTCAACTATGTCCCTGCTCGAGTACATCCGCTCCATTTTCTCAAGTACTCTGTCAGATCCGCTCTGAACTGGAATATGCAGATGCCTGCAGACACCAGGATATGCCAGGCCTTCGAGCATCTCAGTTGAAAGACCGATAGGTTCCATTGAACTCAGGCGTATCCTGAATCCGCCCATCTCAAGCAGGTCACGCACAAGGCTCACAAGGCCGTAATCGTCCCCATAGAGGTCTCTGCCGTATCTTACAAGGTCTACACCTGTAAGAAGTATCTCAAGAAACCCTGCGGATGCTATGCTTTTCGCCTGGGACAGCACCAGCTTCCTCGGCTGGCTTCTGGATGGACCGCGGGCGGCAGGAACAATGCAGTAAGTGCAATGGTTATCACAACCATCCTGGATCTTGAGAAAAGCCCTTGTCTTTGAAATCTCCAGAGGCGCACTGGCCGGAAATATGGCTCCGGGTGGTTCCTTCAGGGTGATAAAGCTGCTGATAGGGGAAATATCGAGCCTGTCCGCTACAATACTGACAAGATCTTTCTTAGCGGTATTGGGCAGGAGGATCACATCCTGGCCATCGAACTCCTCCGGGATAACTTCCGCTACACATCCTGTGACGACGATTGAAGCATCGGTCCTTCTTGAGAAACTCCTCACGGATTTTCTGGATCTTGCAGTACTTCTGCCTGTCACGGCACAGGAGTTCACAAGAATTATAGAAGCTTCATTCGGGTCAGTAACCCTTTCCACGCCATATCTGCGTCTGAATTCATCCAGAATTGCCTCTGTCTCGTAAGCATTCAATCTGCAGCCAAGAGTATGGCCGTAAATTCTGTGCGGATCTTCTCTCTTCGGGAACTGCGGAAGGGGGGCATCCCCCCTCCCGCAGTCATTTATCGAACTCTTACTTCTTGTCTTCTTCTTCATCTGCTTCCGGAGCCTCTTCAACCGCTTCTACGGTTTCCTCTTCTTCGGGTTCCGCAGGGGTTTCTTCAGCTTCTTCCGGAGCCTCCTCAACCGCTTCTACGGATTCCTCTTCAACAGGTTCTGCTGCGGTTTCCGCAGCTTCTTCCGGAACCTCTTCAACCGCTTCTACCGATTCCTCTTCAACTGGTTCTGGTGGGGTTTCTTCAGCTTCTTCGGTGACCTGCACCGGTTTAACTTCCGGCTCGGGTCTTTCGCGTCCCTCAAGGCTCTCTCTGAAAGCGCTTAGCTCCTCCATGGGTCTTCCGTTGAAGTAACTCCGCACGCTGAGCACAATTCTTCTGCTGGATGGTTCAAGCTCGATAACCCTCAGTGGAATCTCATCTCCACAATGGATAACCTCCGCTGGATCCTCAAGGTCCTCCCAGCCCAGCTGGCTCTGCGGTACGAATCCCTCGATGTAATCGTCAAGGCGTACAACAACTCCTCTATCGAGAAGCTGTACTACTTCGCCCTTGGCGTCCTTTCCAACAGGATAGCGCTCTTCCATTGTATTCCAGGGATTCTCCTGAGTCTGCTTCAGACCAAGTGATATTCGGTTGTTCTCCACATCGATATTGAGGACAACAACTTTCAGGACATCACCCTTCTTGAGCAGATCGGACGGGTGGTTTATCCTTCTGGTCCAGCTCATATCGCTGATGTGGACCAGACCGTCTATCCCCTCTTCGATCTCAACAAAAGCACCGAATGATGTGAGGTTTCTGATCTTACCCTCGATCTCCGTTCCCACGGGATACCGCTCTTCAATTGAATCCCAGGGATTGTCCAGTGTTTGTTTAAGACCGAGAGATATCTTCTTCTCTTCCTCATCGACACCAAGAACCATTACTTCAATGTCATCACCCATATTAAGAACCCGGGAAGGATGACGTATATGCTTTGTCCAGGACATCTCGGAGATGTGCACAAGACCTTCCACACCCGGTTCCAGTTCTACAAATGCGCCGTAATCGGTGATACTGGCAACTTTACCCTTAGCCAGTGAATCGATTGGATACCTTTCCTTGACACCATCCCAGGGGAAGGGCTGAAGCTGCTTGTATCCCAGGGAAATTCTTTCACGCTCCCTGTCGAACTTGAGGATCTTGACTTCGATCTCGTCTCCGATGGAGAAAAGGTATGACGGATGACGCACACGTCCCCAGCTCATGTCAGTGATGTGCAGAAGACCATCTATGCCACCCAGATCGACAAATGCGCCGAAATCAGTGATATTCTTCACGATACCGACTCTTACCTGATCTTCCTCAAGTTCCTTGATGAGTGTTTCCTTCTGCTCGGCCCTTGCTTCCTCGAGCACCTGTCTCCTGCTGACGACTATGTTCCGGCGGCGCTTGTTAAGCTTGATAACCCTGAAGTTGTAATCGTTTCCAAGAAACTGCTCAAGATTGGGCACCTGGCGAAGGGCAACCTGTGAGCCTGGAAGGAAAGCTTCCACACCCATTATTTTGACCTTCAACCCGCCCTTTATCCTGCGGACTATGGTTCCGATTATCTCAGATCCGGAATCGTAGGCATCCTTGATATCCTTCCAAACCTTATGGAAGTGTGCTTTCTCTTTGGATACCGATACTCTGCCGTCCTGGTCCTCAAGGGTTTCTATAAGTACATCTACCGATTCACCTGGAATGATTTCCTCATCCTTGGCGAACTCGCTCATGGGGATTATTCCCTCGCTCTTGTAATTGATATCCACAATTACTTCGTTGCCGACTCTGCGGAGAAGCTTGCCGGTAACAATCGCACCAGGTCTGATCTGGTTCGAACCGATATTCTCAAGATACTGCGCTTCCAGCTCTTGCCGCTGGATCAACGAGTAATCCTGCCCTTCAATAGCCTCAATCTCCTCGAGAGTAAGACCTACTATAAAATCACCTTTGTCAGTCACATTGTTCCTTTCTTCTACTATTTACAGTATCAATTAGAATATAATCCTGTTTCATAACCTGTCTCAGCTATAGCTGCAATCACTTTCTGTGCAAGAGCCTTTTTCCCTTCTTTCTTCTTAATTTCCATAAGTTTACTGCTCGATATCAGTTTACCGAAGCTGACACTGAACGGTTTCCCCATTCTTGTCAGTGCTTTTACCGGATGATCGGTGCCCGATATGAATACCGGCAGTACCGGAGCTCCCGATGCTGATGCTATGAGGCTGATTCCAGCTTTCGCGGGGAGAAGGCGTCCGTCATGACTTCTTGTGCCTTCAGGAAAAATAATAACGGCTTCCCCCTCTTTCAGAAAATCTATCGCTGTTCTAAGAGCCTTCGTATCAATTCCTGCCCTGTTTACAGGAAAAGCATTTAATTTCTTCAGGAAGAAGCTTCCGAAACTGTGCTTGAACAGTTCAACCTTGGCCATAATCGCAAAGTTCCGTGGAATGGAGAATCCCAGAACAGGCGGGTCCATCTCCGAAATGTGGTTGCAGGCTATTATCAATCCGCCGCGTCTCGGGACTTTTTCAGCTCCGCGCACGATCAACCCGAACAGAATCCGTGTAAGCCAACCGCCGTAGTACTGTATGCGTATTCGAACGGATTCCTTCATTGGGTTTAGCATGATCTCTTCCTGTAAAGGTCCAGAACAGCCTGAACCTGCTGATCGATACTCATAAGTGTTGAATCGAGTATTAAAGCTCCCGGAGCCAGCCTTAAGGGGCTGTCGGACCTGCTTCTGTCCCTCCTGTCCCGCTCGAGCTGCGCTGTGAGCAGCATGTCATAATCAGCCGTTTCTCCATTTGCGATGTGCTCTCTCCACCTTCTTATAACCCTTATGGCAACATCGGCGATAACGTACACTTTCAGATCTGCAGAGGGGAATACAACCGTCCCCATATCTCTGCCTTCTGCAACCGTATCGTGGTTTTCAGCGAATCTTCGCTGGAGAGTTACCATTTCCCGGCGGACAGGTGAACCAGACGATATCCTGCTTGCTGCATCGCTTATTTCCGGAGTTCTGATAAGAGCGGATACATCCTCATCATCGATGAAGATATTACCATCCCTGATATCAATTGAATGTGTGCGGATAGTATCAGCCAGTTTGATCGAATCGCTGAAACTGATTGAATTGCGGATAGCCAGAAGAGCCGAGGCGCGGTACATGGCTCCGGTATCCAGGTATGAGAAACCCAGCCGTTCTGCCACAAGTCGAGCGGTTGTGCTCTTCCCCGAAGCGGCCGGTCCATCAATTGCTATTACTCTAGTCAGGCGAGTCAGGCAAGGTCACACCCTTTCTTTTCAAATTGGCTGCAAATATTAGAATAATCAGAGTATAAGTCAATAGAGGGGATTTGTGTTACTTTTTCTACTAAACTCATATTGACATGCTCCCCCCCCCCCTATTATGTTGTACTTAGTATTTTATTATGCTGTCTTGAAGTCTGAATGCGAAACACATAAAGGAGATTGATATGCACTGATTAGTGATGG
>JAUVIR010000038.1 GCA_030592645.1 Candidatus Fermentibacterota bacterium
CGCATTCTACACATCTTCCGGCTACATGAAGGTTCCTTATAACATGAAATATCATCGTATCTGTGAATTCGCAGGTATTCCCTATCCACCCCGGATCGTTCTGATCAACGAAGCACACGTTGCAGTAACACGAAGGACATACATTCCTGCATGCATAGCAGCGGATGCACTTCTCATACTCTGTACGGGAAAGTTCCCATCTCTCCGTGGAAGATAGGGCTTCGATCTCCTTTATTTCCTTAAGCCTGTTTTCATTCGGGATTTCAGCCCTCGCATCGCCGATGAAGATATCGTACTCCTGTGCATCAGGATAAATACAGGCAAGGCACGAAGAGCTCAATATCTCGCTTCGGTCGACCGATAATTCGTACTCTTTACCTTTGAGGGTAACTTTGTCTCCCTCATCGATCAGGTCGAGGACCTCTCTGCAGCCCGTCTTTGCCAGCACTTTCTTCTTATCAAGTACACCATGACACGGTACTCCCACGATAACGACATTCTCGCGATCGATCTGTTTTTCCAGAATATTCAGAACTAGCGAACGCGCATCACAACCTTTAACAGCAATGCCTACCTTACTATCCGCGTACTGTTTCCTGTCCTTCGTGAAATAGATAGAAAGATTGTTCCCGCAGGTAATATCGAAAACAGCCTTTTCCGCATCATCCCCGCCTGTAATGAAAAGAGGTGTCGCCGACAGAGGAAGAGTACCTTTCTCCCATCCTAAGAATAGATCGACTTTCGAATCTGCTAACAGTTCCTTTATGGCTTTTTGAAGATCGTTTGTGTCGATCATTTTCATAATTTCTTCACCAGTCTGGTGGAAGGGCCGAGTTTCCTGATATCTTCAGTTACCTTCGTTACTACCGTAGCGAATCTTTCGCCTTCACCGGCCGATATCCATGAGAACTGAACCCTGTCCGGCTCTATACCTATGAATTCAAGCAGAGGTTTAAGTACGGCGAATTTTCTGCGCGCTACATAGTTTCCGGATATGTAATGACAATCTCCCGGATGGCATCCTGAAATCAGCACGCCGTCAAATCCGGATTGAAGACTTTTCATGATGAACAGCGGATCGACCCTTCCTGAGCAGGGAATCCGGACAACCCTGATATTCGGAGGGTACTGCATTCTCGACACCCCGGCGAGGTCAGCGCCCGCGTACGAGCACCAGTTGCAAAGGATGGCAAGGATCTTAGGCTGCCATTCACTCATTATAATCCCTCCGAAGTTTCCATCTCAAGTGAATTAAAAACGGAGAAAAGCTGTTCGTTGGTGAACCCTCGAAGATCGAGGGCTCCGCATCTGCAGGATGCAACGCATGCTCCGCACCCTTTGCAGAGAGCGTCGTTAATAACAGCGACACCCTCGGACGCATCAACTTCAATTGCGGCGTAAGCACAGACTTCCTCGCAGTATCCGCATCCTGTACATCTGTCCGTCCTGACCTCGGCAATGGTTCCTTCCGCCAGGATGGAATTCTTCTTCAGGAAGGTAAGCGCCCTGCTTCCGGCTGCCTTCGCCTGAGCAAGCGATTCGCTCATGTCCTTCGGACTGTGGGCCAGCCCGCAAACGAAGATACCCTCTGTCGCGAAATCAACCGGCCTCAGTTTAACATGCGCTTCTAAGAAGAGACCGTCGGAATTGAGAGGTATCTTGAGCATTTTCGCAAGGTTGATATTGTCTTCGGGAGCATCGATAGCCGTTGCCAGCACGAGCAGGTCGGCATCTATAACGACATCCTTTTCGAGAACCGGGTCGAACACAGTCACCCTGATCCTGCTATCGGGATCATCGGGACGGATCTTTTCTACCTGCGGCTTGTTCTCAAGAGTGTATCTGAAGAACAATGCTCCTCTGTCGCGAAGCTCAGAATAGTACTCCTCTGCAAATCCGTACGTTCTTATGTCACGATACGCGAAGTAGATATTTGCCCTGGATTTTTTCTTTCTGAGTTCCAGCGCATTCTTTACAGCCTTAGAGCAGCAGATACGGCTGCAGTACATTCGTCCTTCCTCCCGAGAGCCGACGCACTGCACCATTACTACTTCCTTCAGTTTACCTGCAGGGAATTTCCCTTCATGAAGCATCCTCTCGAATTCCTTCTGAGTGACTACCCTGGATGAGGAACCGCAGAGATATTCAGATGTTTCATGCTCGGTGCCGCCGGTCGCTACAATTACGGCTCCGTGAGTCAGTTCTTCCCGGTCACCTGCACCATTAACGAACATTGTTCTAAAATTGCCGACATATCCAGCTATTTCCTCTATTCTACTGTTCAGAAATACGCTGATCCTGTCATGGTTTTCTACTCTTTCGATAGTTTGCTTCAGGAATTGCTGCGGGTCGGTATCATCAAAACTGAAAAAGATATCCCGCATATTGCCGCCAAGGACACCCTCGCGCTCTATCAGATAGACATCGTGTCCGGCATCTGCGATAGAGAGAGCTGCGGTCATCCCTGCCAACCCGCCTCCGATGACAAGAGCTTCGGGGTCAATGTCGATGGGGAGTCTTGCCAGAGGCACGAGCCCCCGCGCCTTGCTGACACCCATTTCAACAAGATCTCTCGATTTTTCAGTAGCCATTTCAGGCTCATTCATGTGAGCCCATGAACACTGGTCACGGATATTCGCCATTTCAAAGAGGTAAGGATTCAGCCCTGCCTCGCTTATCGTATCCCGGAAAAGAGGCTCATGGGTTCGCGGTGTGCAGGCCGCTACGACCACCCTGTTCAGACCATGCTCCTCAATGCGCTGCTTAATCGTTTCAAGGCAATCGGTGGAGCATGCGTACATAACATCTTCGGAGTGTTCCACATTTTCCAGGCCATTCGCGAATTCAGCAACATTCTTCACATCCACAACTCCGGCGATATTGATACCGCAATGACAAACAAATACTCCGACTCTGGGGCGCTCTCCGATGACATCCTTCTCCACAGAAGCACTTTCACCGACCGAGACATCATGTCTATCAAGATCAAGTAATCTGACAGCGTTCGCGACCGCGCCGGACGCTGAGATCACCGACTCGGGAATATCCTTCGGGTTGTTCATCGCTCCGCAGACGAATACACCTTCTCTCGAAGTCTTCAGTGGATGGAATGTATCCGAATGGCAGAAGCCGAATCTGTTGAGCCTGATATCAAGATCTTCTGCAAGTCTGCGGCTTTCCTGGCGTGGCTGAAGCCCTATGGAGAGTACGACCATATCGAAGATCTCATGCTGTATGTCGCCGTTCTCGTAGGTGTACTTCAGTTCCAGGTTGCCATCAGGCAGTTCTGTGATATCGGCGATCTTGGATCTTTTGAACTGCACGCCGTACTGGTTTTCCGCTTTATCGTAATACTTGTCGAAATCCTTGCCGAAAGCTCTTATGTCCATGTAGAAGATCGAGGCTTCAAGTTCCTTGCTGTGCTCCTTTGCGATGATCGACTGTTTAATGGCGAACATGCAGCAGGCTGATGAGCAATAGTTCCGATCAATGCCCTCGTCCCTTGAACCAACACACTGGATAAAAGCCAGTCTCTTCGGAGCCTCGCCATCGGAAGCTCTTTCAACATGACCGCCAAAAGGTCCGGATGCGGAGAGCATACGTTCAAATTCGAGGGAGGTGACAACGTTGCTGTAGCGATGATATCCGAACTGGCCGAAACCGATAGGATCGAACGGATCGATACCGGTAGCCAGGATAACGGCTCCAACATTGAGGTCGATCTCCCTGTCAGTGTCTTCGTAATTGATCGCGCCGGTAGGACAGACCTTCTCACAGAGTTTGCAGACGCCCTTCGTAAGGTAAAGACAATGATCCTTGTTGATCGTGTACTCCGATGGAATACTCTGAAGGAAATATCGAGAAATAGCTTTTGTTTTCCGGAGTCCCATATCGAATTCATCTTCTATCTTAACCGGACATTTTTCCTCGCAGAGACCGCAGGCAACGCATTTCACCGGATCCACGTATTTAGCCCGTTCTGTAACCCTGCAGATGAAATTACCAGGAGTACCGGAGATCTCTTTCAGGCTCGACATGATATGCAGAGTGATGAGAGGGTGTCTTACACACTCGCTCATCTTGGGGGCAAGAATGCACATAGAACAATCGTTAGTGGGAAATGTCTTGTCCAGCTGCGGCATTCTGCCGCCTATGGTAGGTGTGTCCTCTATCAGGTGAACCTCTACGCCCATTTCGGCAAGATCCAGAGATGCCTGTATTCCGGCGATACCGGCGCCCAGAACAAGAACCGATTTTTTACTCTCTTTCGCAGGTTGCTTTGTCACAGGAATATGCTCTTCCTTGTCGGGTTCTCTCCAAGTGCCATTATCTCCTCTGTGTACTCGTTCGCGACACGGGCGAATTTTGGTCCCTCAGAAGCGGATATCCAGGAAAGTTTCAGCCGCTGTGATTCAAGTCCCAGGGAATCAAACACACCCATAACGATCGCGAATCTTCTTCTTGCATGGTAGTTGCCAGTCTCGTAATGACAGTCCCCCGGATGGCATCCCCCTATCAGAACGCCGTCGGAACCGCTGAGGAACGCCTTTATCAGAAAGACGGGATCGACCCTGCTCGAACACATGACCTGAATTGGAATTATCGAGGTCGGGTACTGCAATCTTGCCGTACCGGCGAGGTCAGCCCCAGTGTACGAACACCACTTGCACAGAAAGCTAGTTATCCTTGGCGTGAATTCTTTCTTCATTCTATACTCCAGAACAGCAGGATTGCTCAGTCAGCAGACGAAGCTATCCTATATCCGGAAACTCCTCCTCTTTGTAAACCATGACTGGTATCGATTCTTCAACATCTCTTCCAGGCAGGTAATCGAAAAGTGCTGCTGTTTTCTCTCCGGTTTTTTTGAAAACGGCAGCGACCGGGATATCAACCGGACACACATCTGAACACATTCCGCATCCGACGCAGGAAAAACTCATATGCGTCAGTCTTCCAAGATGGAAGAAGATGGTATCAGGCGGGAGGCGCAATGCTCCCTTCCGCGACAGATGCTCTTCAAAATATGGCAGATTGTAATCGAAATTAGCCGATTCAAAATCACAGAGAAGACAGTAGCAGATGGGACATACACTGCTGCATCCATGACATCCGACACATTTCCCGAACGTATCGAGCAATCGGTCAAGACCAGGACCATCCTTCGTTATTGATGCAAAAAGCTTTTCTTTTTCCGCAAGGCGGGCATCCAGCGTTTTCTTCAGGGCGGACGGATCGAATTTCCGGTCGCTCCGCTCCCCCGCAAAATCTTCAGCAAAGTCCTCAGCTTTTTCCGTGTTGAGATACATCACGCACCCGGCTCCGGGCTTACATTCACCTATCACGGAAACCGTGATGTCCGCATTCATCGGAATGAAATGTTCGCAAGTTCTACATGTATCTCTTGTATTGACAGGTATTTCACCGTTCAGGATTATCTTCTTATACTTGGGCAGAAGTTCTTCGATCTGCTCTGTTATTACCGTATCAAGGGGAAAGACACCCCCGCAGGTATAGGAGATCGTCAGGAGATTTTCCAGCGAACCCTTTTCCCGCTTCACCAGTTCCACAAAAGCTCTCAGCTCACACGGCTTCAGGACAACCGCAATCTTCTTTCTGGATATTGATATGGAAGAAAGCGCCTGCCCCGCGTTTACTGTCATGACGGGTATGAGGGGGACAGCCTCATCAAGATTCGACGCGTCCGTTATCAATCCGAGATCGTAGGTGTTATTCTCAGGATCGTTTCTCATTGTTATGGCAGCATCGATCTTTCCGCTCTCTAAAAGAAATCTCAGAAGTTCCGTCACGCCTCGCGAAGCGCTTGTATCGATGATTATGCTACTCATGAGACGGTCCCTCCGATTCAGCATTCTTGACAAGCTCATGTATTCCGGGCAGTTCCGATTTTCTGAACTGCCGCAGAGGAAGAGGATCGCCATCGTTCCGCCCGGCTTTGTACTCGAATGTCCGCTGCGTCCTGTCCGCCACATAACTGAATGCCCCTGCCACCGGTATTGAAACCGGGCAGGCATCGGTACACTGTCCGCAGGAAACGCAGGACAGGCTCATGTGAGTCATCCTTCCAACATGGAACATTATCCTGTCCTCCGGAAGAGAGATTCCGCCCCGCTTTGCAGCAGCAGTTATTAACGCGTCCGGATCCTGCTGCGCCGTTTCCGAATCAAAATAGCATAATCTGCAGTAGCATATCGGACAGGCGCTCTGGCAGTTGTGGCACCCTATGCAGTTGGCGAATACCGACAGCATTCCGCTGAAACCGCGCAGTTGTTCCCCTGTTTCCTCAAAGGCACTTTTCCGGGCTGTTTCCCTCTCCACTTTCAGGCTGTCAATACCTTTTTCCCAGTCTGACAGATCTCGCGCAGGGTCCAGGCCAAGCCCTGCAAGGAGTTCCGATCCTTTATCGCTGCCGGGAATTACAAGCACTTCCTTCTCAGAGAGTCCCAGGTAGCCGAAGTGCAGGTCAGAATCAAACATGGAGAATTCCTCGCAATAATGGCAGACAGGTTTGGCTGTATTATCAGGTTTACCGCTCTGCAGCATTCGGGAAAAATGTTCCTCGCTGCCCTCGGGGTCATCCACATATTTCTGCAGCTGCACCGCTCCGGGGCAATCGTACGTAGCCAGTATCAGGTTATCAGCATGAACCTGTCCGAGTTTAACCAGCTCAACGGCAGCCCTTATTTCACAGGGTCTCATTACCGCTATGACAGTGAGGTTACCCGGACTCTTCCGGGTAAGGCTCCGCAGAGCTTTTGCTCCCTGCACCGGCATTGCGGCAGCTATCGGAACAGCGTCATCCATCAGAGAGACATCGTTCATCAGTATCCACGCGTAAGAATCTCCGGAGGGTACTTTCATCGGAAGGATAACAGCGTCCGCCAGCTCACT
The DNA here is from genome assembly GCA_030592645.1 of Candidatus Fermentibacterota bacterium. Classification (GTDB taxonomy): domain Bacteria; phylum Fermentibacterota; class Fermentibacteria; order Fermentibacterales; family JCC-6; genus Aegiribacteria. The sequence goes on from JAUVIR010000038.1 coordinate 6,910, forward strand.
GGCAACAGCGAGCCTGAGAAATTCCAGAATAGCGTCACCCGGGTCTTTCGCAACCGGAAGAACCGCTCCCTTTCGCTGAGCATCGGTCATTGGTTCATCCTCTCGGGGGATCATCGGAGTGCCTCGTCGACTTCACGATAAAGCTGAGTATTGGTAAAATGTTTTGTTCGCAGAGCACCGGACGGACAGCTTCCGAAACAGTTTCCGCAGCCCCTGCATACAGCCTCATTAACGACCGATATCCCTCTTGAATCATCAGAGTAGATAGCTCCGTAGACACATACGCTAAGGCAGTTGCCGCAGCCCGTGCAGTAAGCTTCTGAGATCTCGGTTACAGCAACCTCCGGAATAAGCTTCTCGCCGGGGATCAATCTTGTAAGTATCTGCCCTGCGGATGCTCTGGCGAATTGCATCGAATCGGAGACCCCCTTCGGGCCATGAGCCGTGCCCACTATGAATACGCCGTCCGTTGCTGTCCCTACCGGGTTTGTCATCTTATGTACCTCCTGGAAAAACCCGAACTCATCCAGGGGAACTGTAAGAAGATCCGCAAAATACTCCGTGTCAGCGGATGGCCCAAGCGCGGGAGCAAGGACTACCATATCGAATGATTGTTCTCCTTTGTCACCGCTGATCCGCTCGAAAGTGACATCGGTCCCTTTAAGACTGATATCTTTAACGCGTATTAATGCAACACCGGCAGCTTCAGCTTCGGTGAAGCGTTCCTGATCTTCCTTTTTCGGAAGGCAGATATCGCGGTAGAATTCCGTTACCTGAATATCCGCGCTCTGCTTCTTGAAAAAACATGCCAGTTTCATCATGTAACTGCAGCATATTCCGGAGCAGTAATTCTTCTCTTCCCTTCCAACGCAATGGATAAGAGCTACTGAAGAGGGCTGCTTTCCTGACCGCAGCGCTGCTCCGTCATCTCCAGAGAACATCTTCTCGATCGAAAGAGATTTATAAACCTCATCGGATTCTGCATAGCTGTAGCGATCACTTTCCAGCGGGTCGAAAATAGTACCTCCAGTTGCCACAACTATCGCTCCGGCCATTATTTCCGTTATCTCAGTATTCTCTTCTGATACAAGTTCGATCTCGAAATTGCCGAGAAAACCGATAACATTCTCGACCCTGGTATTCAGGAAGACTTTTATGTTCCCGTTTTCCAGAACGGACTCTACCTTCTTCCCGATCGCTTCCCCCTGGCCGGGCAGTATTCCCCAGAGGTCAATGGAAACACCGCCGAGCTGATCTGTCTTCTCGACGACAAATACCCGTCTATCATCACCGGAAAGCGAAAGAGCTGCTTCCATACCAGCCACTCCGCCGCCGATAATGAGCACATCAGGATTGATATCCAATGGTTTCTCGAACAGTTCGGATTGACGCAGAACTCTTGCAATACCTCCGCGTATATAGCTTTCTGCCTTTACAGTAGCCTTTTCCTTATCATCTATTACCCAGCTGCAATGCTCCCGGATATTGATGATCCTGTAAAGGTAGGGATTAAGATCTGTCTTTTTGCACACACCCATGAAAGTCGAGTCATGATCACGCGGTGAGCAGGCGCCGATGACCAGATGTGTGAAGCCGTTACTTTTGATTTCCTCCTCGAGATATTCCTTTCCCGGGGCGGAGCAGAGAAATCCGTACTTCTTAACAACAAGTTCAACACCCTGATAATCATCGAGTTCAGAGATGTCGGCGATTATTCTGTCAAGATCGACCTTTCCCGCGATATTCGGCCCGCATTCACAAATGTAAACACCGACCTTTGCTCTGAGCTTCATATCCTGTCCCGATTCCTGCATTTCAAATTCTTTCATGAGCTGGAAGCCCCGGATGTCATTATTTCCGCAACCTGTCCGGCTGCGGATTCCGCCTGTACTACCGAATTCTGAATATCCTTGGGACCTTCCGCAGTACCGGCAACGAATACTCCTTCTCTTGAGGTTTCCATGGATCCGCTTCCATCGGGTACTGCCTTAATGAAGCCCTGCGAATCAAGATCGACTCCGGCAACTTCCGCGAGTGAGGCAACACCAGGGTCGGGAACAAGAGCTGCTGCAAGTATCACCATATCCACGTTCAGGTCCTGAAGGGATCCTGCTGCATCCGAATAGGATACCTTCAGTCCGGATCCGCTCTCCGAAACGGACACGTTCCCGATAGACGAAGTGTAGAGCATCTCCGTATCTACACCTTCTACACTCCTGTAAAAACTCTGGTAACTCTTTCCGGGAACACAGATATCCGAATAAACGTTGAAGACACGAACTGATGGTATCTTATGCTTCAGGAATCTTGCAAATTTGAATGAATACATACAGCAGACAGCGGAGCAATACTTCTGTTCCCTGCGTCCGACACAGTGAATTACGGCTACACTTTCCGGAACCTTGTCCGAACCTCGAAGTGTTATCTCACCAAGCGTCGGACCGTTCGAGGCGAACAGTCTTTCGAACTCCATAGGAGCGTATACTCCGGGCAATGTACCGTATCCAAGATTCGGGATGGATGACAGGTCGAAGGTCGCTGATCCGGTTGCCAGTATTACAGCTCCGACGTTTATTTCAATAATTTCATCGCTGTCATCAAGGTTGATCGCTTCAAATGCGCATGCCTCCGCGCAGAGGCTGCAGTCCTCACCGCCGCCAAGCCTCAGGCAGTGTTCAGAATCTATTACAGGAACATTCGGCAACGACCCGGAACAGGGAACGTAAATCGCTTTTCTGTCGATCAGGTTCTCTTCCCATTCGTTTCTAAGCGATACAGGGCACGGTTCGTAGCACATCCCGCATCCTATGCAATCGGTCAGGCTGATGTATCTGGCTCTTTTTCTTATAACAACACTGAAATCCCCCGAGCTGCCTTCGATCTTCTCCACAACACTGTATGTGAGTGTTTCAATATTCGGATTCTGCAGTACATCCTGCTGGATAGGAGCCACCATGCATGTGGAACATTCGAGATTGGGGAAACTCTCCTCGTTCTTGATGACCTTTCCGCCTATGATCGGGAGTTTCTCAACAAGGTAAACCTTACTGGAGGCTCCTGCAAGCATCAGGCTTGCCTTCATCCCGGCGATTCCGGCGCCAATGACGAGTATGTTTCCGGTATGAGACATGTTATCTGCTCTCTGTCAAAAACGAGTACTGTTCTTTATTGGATTCGGCCCGAGTTCCCTGATGTTCTCCGTGAATTCACCTACAACCTCTGCGTACCGTTTCCCCTCCGCTGCGGATACCCATGAGAGCTGCAGTCTTTCCGGGTCCATATCAAGGGTTTCCATAACCTTTTTCAGTAAGGCAAACCTTCGCCTTGCGTAATAGTTTCCCTCACCGTAGTGACAGTCACCGGGATGACACCCCGCAACGAGAATACCATCCGCTCCCTTGAAGAAAGTTGAAAGAAGGAGATTATGATCGATCCTGCTGGAACACATCACCCTTATAACCGTAAACGATGGAGGAAGTTCGAGTTTTGACGAACCGGCAAGATCAGCAGCTGCGTAAGTACACCAGTTACAGAGGAAACCTACTATTGCTGGTGTAAATTCTGAGGAGTTTTCCATTATTCCTTTATCTGTCAGTTCCGGGATGAATTCAGATTGTAGATTAATTAATTAATATATGTTAATTTTACGATATTCCCTTTAAAAAAATAAATCACATACTCGCAAGAATATCAAGTATTTCCTTTATCTCCTCTATTTCGATGCTGTAGCAGACGGTCGTTCCCTCTCTTCGGCTTGAGAGTATTCCTGCGTTCTTCAGTATCAGAAGATGATGCGAAATGGTTGACTGTGGCAGGCCCATGTTGCTCTGGATCTCGGACACATTACAGCCATCTACCTTCAAACGAGTTACTAATTCCATTCGATGAGGGTGAGCTAAAGCCTTCAGTATCCTTGCCTGGTCTTCTATACTCTTCAAGTCAAACCTGTCTGTCAGGGAGAGATTTCAAAAGCTTAATTCAATTCATCGAAGGTCAACGATAAGAACCCTCTCAAGTGCTGTCAAGATACCTGGAGGGAACCCTGGTTTTTACCTTAAATCACCTTCAATGAGCTGGAACCGCAAGCCTTACAAGGGATGGATTCTCCCCCGATGTAACTCCCAGTATTCCGCCTCTGGTTACTTCCAGCCTCATAAGGTCGAGTTCCTCTTCAACTGATGCGGTGAACAGAAGCTGCCCTGTCTCCGGATCGAAAACATCGAAGAATACACTTTCCGCTCCGGACCGCTGCGCCCAGAGCCTTCCCAGCGGACCGATGGCAAGCGAGGAAACCGCATAATGATAAGGATCTGCTGTATAGTCAGCCTGATGAGCGGTCTGCTGCATACGCCTGCGAACCATATCCTCTTCACTAAGTATTTCAAGTTCTGTTTTCAATGTTCGTTCGAATGGATATTCGAAAGACCAGAGGGGGGTTCCGTCAGGCTCGAAGGAATACAGGATATACTCCTCACTGGACACATCCGCTGCATACACCACTCCGGCAGAATTGCAGGTCATAGGGTAGGGTGTGACTATTGAACGACCGAAATCGTTGGGAGTAAAAAGCTCCAGATCCTCCTTGTAGATAACTGACATTTCTGAAACGTTTTCCAACCAGAGAGCCGTCTGGTAGCCTATTACGGTATTCCCGTCCTCCGCACGGAAGACCATTCTCATTCCGGTAAAACCACCGTCAGGATTCAAATGGATAATACCCGGATTTGCCATCATGAATCCATGCAGGTCAAGATATGAGTCAAGGCCGGGCTCAAGTATCCTCACTGTTCCAGCCATCTGATCTGAAACTGCGACTGAGCCGCTGCTGGAAATAGATATAGCGGAGGGCCACTGAAATTCACCAGGACCGCTGCCGGAACCTCCGGCCCGGGCAATGAGTTCACCTGAATCGGTAATCACGGTAACTGTCGCGCTTACCCCGTCAAGAAGTGCAACACGATCACTGCCTGATGCGTCGATATCATCAATAGAAGCGATACCGTAATCGGCCATGAGATCGAGCGAGATCGTATCCGTTACAAAAATCATGCTGTCTGCAGGAGATAAAAGAGTGTCCTCTCCGCTCCGCATGACCACGCTCGAACCGGTTCCCTCCCCCGATCCGCAACCTGTTGATACTATAAGATATATACCAGTAAGCAAAAGTAATGATTTATTACACTTCAAAATATTCTCTCTCTCCCATGTTGGAAGACCACCCCGATCTTCAAGAATCGAGGCGGTCTTTTTTTGAAAAGCAGCAGAATAGTGGTAACAGTTGATGCTACAAGCGAAGCATTCTGAGGGTTACCACTCCCGAAATTCCGTCGTGAACAAGAGCGGTGTAGGTTCCTGAAGGAACCTGGTTACCTTGCATATCGAATCCGCCCCATGTATGTGAACCATTGAATGAAGCTGTATACACTTTCCTGCCCATTATATCAAATATCTCCAGAATGGCAGCCTCGGAAAAGCCGGTACCCTCGATGGTCACAGAAGAACTGAACGGATTAACGCTGGATACCAGTGAAAGCGAAGTCTGAACCTCTTCTCCTTCGATACCTGTAGGAGTAAGATCTATCCTGTACAGCTCATCGGTGTACATATTGCTGGCCCAGAGGAACTGATCGTCCTCGAAACAGAGACCGTGGGCAGCGGGTACAACACTGTTCCAGATGTAATCCACAAGAGCGCCTGTTGTACTGAAAGCCTTTATAGGGGAATCCGCATCATCGCAGGCGAACCAGATTTTTCCACCCGAATAGCCAATATCGTAGAACATCGGAAGGTCAATGGGCTGGAAAAGATAAGGTCCCGAAAGAAGAGTACCTGTACTGCTGTATCTCTCAACAACATTCCATGGTGGTGTTGTTTGAGCGTCACACCCGGCACCGAAAACAACACTTGCACCGGAAGCAAGACCAGTAACCTCCTGGTCTAAATCACTGCCTCAACAGTCCATATCAAAACTGTTGGCATATGCTCCAGCTGAAGTGTACCTGTAACCATATGTATAATTACCCGCTGCAGTACCGGCGCAAATATATAAGTAACCGTTCAAGTATGTGAGTCCTGAGGGAATCTTCGTGCCCGTCTGGGTGCAGACCCAGGAATTCTCGACAGCGCCCGTAAGCGGATCCAGCTTATAGATAGTCTCTGATGTTTTGTCGAGCGCCCAGAGATACCCTTCACCGTAACCAAGACCGGTAATATTGCCGTCAGGAGCGGTCAGTGTACGGTCCAGAACTGGATCCGAAACACAGACTGCAACCATGAGAGGCAGAATGAACAGAAAAACAATTTTCATAATCCCTTCCTTTCTTGTGGGAATTTACATTGATAGCCCGATGTGGTCAAGCACGCACCCACCGAAGACTGTTGATACAGTAAATTCAAACTAACATTCGTGTTAGACATCCCTCAGTTTATTTTTATCAGTCTTGCGGTTTCCATGTTTCCCGCAGCAGATACAGACACTATGTACATTCCCGCCGGTTGTAGTTTCCGTCTCGTATCCTCCTGCGATAAAGTCGATATACCCGTCTTCGTCCCAGTCATCGAGATAACCCGAGGAATTGTAATTTCTTTCGATGGGGTTACAGAGATTATCAAAGGGGTAGCCAATGAAATGAAGGGTTCCATCAGCCTGAAGGTAGTTCGAAAAGGTGAATACAGGGTTCCCGCTGGTTCCTATATTCTTGTAAAAGCTGACCTTACCAGGATAAAACTGTCCCACCAGAAGGTCATCAAGTCCGTCTCCGTCCCAGTCAATCATGAAAGGATCAGAGATGACTCCAACATCAAGGGTAACACCATCTGCCTGAACGATCACCGGTTCGCGGAACAGCGGCAGGTCGGCAGACGCCAGTAGCGGCACAAGGAGCAGCAGAGCCAAGTAACGCATTTATTTCTCCTTCTGATACTGGTTTCCAGAAACGTACAAACGATTATGTAACACCAGTCTTTGAAGGTCAATAACTAACAATACACGGACTGATATCCAGGGTCCGGATCAGGGATCCTGCGCAAGAAGTTCCTCCAATTCCATTGCGGTTCCCACCGGGAGGCTGCATGCACCGCCTCTGCAGACGTAGGCTGCAGGTATAACTGAAGTATCGGAAATATCCGGAGCCCATGCTGGACCCTCCGAAGCATCTTCAGGATCCATCAGCAGCACGGTTGTCCATGGCCTGTACCCCGTTCGCAGTACTGTGAGCATCTCCAGCAGCACAGGATCATCGAGTTCGCCCATGAGAAGAACTTCCGTTCCCCCGTTCCTTCCGTACATTATCCCGGATAACAACATGGAATAGGCTGTGGGCTCCGCGGATACGGATGCGCCGAATGCCGACTCGATCCCTGAAGCATTTTCTAAGTACCCGGGATCTCCGATGATCTTCCAAAGTGTTATGAGATTGCCCAGTTCCACCGAATTTCCTGAAGGTACGGCACCATCGTAGGATTCCTTCAGCCTTGGGATCTGAGGGTCCGCGTAATCACCTGTGAAGAAGTAACCCCCTCCAGACTCGTCCGCGAAGCGGTTATCAAGAACACTCTGAAGCTCAACAGCGGCAGTGAGGTACTGCTGCTGCATGGAAGCACTGTAAAGCTCAAGGCAGCCCCATATCAGGAATACGTAATCATCAAGGAACGCATCCGGGCCCTGTCTGCCCCCGGCGAAGCTGTGGATAAGCCTCTTATCGTCAGTCATCATCCTGTCCCTGATGAACTCAAAGGCTTCAACTGCGGCATCAAGATACTCCGGATCATTCAGAACGATGGAGGCCCTCGCCAGGGCAGCTATCATCAGTCCGTTCCAGTCGGCCAGAATCTTTTCATCCCGAAATGGTACCGGCCGGCTTTCTCTCGAGAGGAGGAGAGTCCGCCTGACGGCGGAAATGACATCCTGCAGCTCCCCCGGCGAGGTCATAGTAGAGGAACAGTTCTCCCTGGTCAAGTGGAGTATGTTCCTGCGATTATTTAACGCTCCGGCTTCAGTAAAGTTCCCGGATTCAGTAACGTTCCAATACCCGGCTGCAGCCTGCAGCTCAGCAGGAGTGAGTATTCGGGACATCTCATCGAGGCTCCAAGTGTAGAAAGCGCCCTCACCTCCTTCACTATCGGCATCTTCGGAGGAGTAGAACGCACCATCAGCTGAAGTCATATCATGCAGGACGTACTCAAGAATTTCCCTGGCTGCAGTGGCGAAGAACTCATCTTCCGTTGCCCCGTAAGCCTCAAGGAAAGCCATTGTAAGCAGAGCCTGATCGTAGAGCATCTTCTCGAAGTGGGGTACCAGCCATTCCCTGTCCGTTGAGTATCGATGAACACCGAAACCCAGCTGATCGTATATCCCGCCGCAGCGGATAGCCCGGAGAGTAGTCGAGACCATATCGAGGGCATCCTGCTCTCCCGTTGCGCTCCAGTACCGGAGCAGAAAGAGCAGATTATGCGGGGAGGGGAACTTAGGAGCATTTCCGAACCCTCCAAACTCCGTATCGAAAGAATCCCTGAATGCAGAGAAACTGCTGTCGGCAACGCCCTGTGAAGGTACCCTGGAAACCTCTGAAACCTGGCGGCTGTGAATAACAACAGTCTCTATTTGGGCAGCCTGCGCGACTATTTCCTCCCTGCCGGTCTCCCACTGCCTCGCAACTGCAGGTATCAGCTGCATCATGCCGGTCCTCCCGAACGAAGCATTCTTAGGGATATATGTTGCAGCATAGAAGGGGTCACCTTCCGGCGTCATTATCACCGTCATGGGCCAGCCTCCGCCGCCGGTCATGGCCACAGTGAATCTCATATATAAATTATCGATATCCGGACGCTCTTCCCTGTCCACTTTGATGCAGATGAACGTATCGTTCAGAAGGGTGGCCACTTCAGGGTCCTCAAAACTCTCCTCTTCCATGACATGGCACCAGTGGCAGGAGGAGTAGCCGATCGAAAGGAATATGGGCTTATCTTCCGCCACTGCGGTTTCGAAGGCTTCATCCCCCCACGGATACCAGTTGACCGGATTATCAGCGTGCGCGAGGAGATAAGCACTTGTTTCCCCTGAAAGCCTGTTCATCCCATCTGCAATGTCATCCATACCATCTATCCTTTCAGAATTGCCGATATCGATGCACCCAGTCATCATCACAACTGATACCAGCGACAATATGCGGATAATCAAATCATTTTTCACAGTGAAGCAATCCCCCTTCATCTCGAGGAATAAACCGGAATGCAGCTTCCTGGTTCCTGAGCGCGGGATTAAGCAGAAGAAGAGATGGATCAGCGCAAAACACGCCAATCATGACCGCAATATCTGCACAGTGTGCGAAACACGCGGACGGTGGAGATTCGCTGTGATGTCATGTTCATCTGTTGTGACGTAGTATAGGATCCTTCCGGCTGCAGAGGACCTCTTGCGAAAAACCGGCGGCACTGGGGGCAGCGGCGGGAAGAGAGAAGAAGCCAGAACAGAAACAGCACTATTCCCCCTCCAACACAATACAGAACAGGGATCAGAGATGATGGAACCCGCATAATAAGAACACTCAATCCAAAGAGCAGTATTCCGAGAAAGATGGTAAGACCTGCAAGGAAGGGTAACTGTTTGAGCTGCTTCTTAGCGATGAGGTCCAGCGCTTCGTGGTATCCGGAATGATCTGCCTTCTCATCCGGCCATTCGAATGTATCAGTTTCGTCGCTTTGCAGATCAGAGTTGAAATCGTCAGTTTTCTTCGACATGTTTCCTCACAAACCGGTTTTCGTTCTGTCCTGTACAGGAATTCCAATAAAGATACATACTCGAAAAGGAAATTCATAACTTCGGGGATAATCGCAGTTTTCCGTCCCAGATATTCCACTGAACACTCGTTGTATGACCCAGGAATTCTCTATCATGACTGACCAGCACCAGGGCGCCTGTGTAATCACTGAGCGCTTCCTCAAGACATTCCACTGATGGCAGATCCATGTGATTAGTGGGTTCGTCCATGATAACAAGCCATGGCGTTTTCGAAAGGCCTAGTGCCAGCAGCAGTTTTCTTGATTCCCCCGGACTGGGCACTTCGGAACTCAGCAGCCTTTCCGGATCACTGCCAAGCCTTCTTACAATAGTCATTATCTGCCCGAGATCTTCTCTGGAGAGTTTCTTAACATCTTGCAGAACACCGCTGCACTGATGGGCCGTGATCTCCTGCGGAATCCAGAGCAACTTTTCAGGGGGGCATTTCAGTTCTGATCTGAGATGGTTAAGAAGTGTGGTTTTCCCTGTTCCATTTCCGCCGGTTAATGCTATTCTCTCTTCCGGTCGGATTCCAAGGCGCGGGTACAGGAGGACTGTCTTACCGATCCGAATCTCCCCCGGCTGCATATCAAGAAGACAGTGTCTGGTGGATATTCCCCCGGACAGTTCAACACCGGTTCCATAAGTCTTCCTGTATTTAATGGATTCCATGTGTTCTTTCGCTCTATCTGCTCTCGCAGTGGCTTCCCTGCTTCTCCGCCCTGCATTCTGGACTCTACTGGTATACTGGGATGGACCATCGTAATTGTACTTGCAGATATCCTTGAAGGATATGCGCTTCCCGGAGAGACGGGCCTGTACCGTCCTGGCTTGTATCATCTTTTTCCTTGCATCCCGTTTCAATTGAGTGTACTTTACTCCGGCTCTTTTCCTCTTTCCCGCAAGGTTTTCCTGTTTTTCGCTTTCAGCCCTCATCGCTGATGTATAGCCTGCCCTGTATAACTGTATCCCTTCGGGAAAGAACAGAGCGCAGGAAGTGCACAGCGAATCCATCGCATTCCTGTCGTGGCTTACCAGCAGACCGCAACCATGGTACTCCCTCATTGCTCTGATCAGAAGGGATCTGCCATCCGTATCAAGATGATTGAAAGGTTCATCCAGAGCCAGAACAGAGGGTCGAGTCCATATAGCGGCGGCAATCTGCAGGCGTCTTCGCTCACCGTAGGAAAGGGTATCCCATCTCTCTCCCCAGTCATCTCCAATTTTGAGAATGTCCCTCAATCTGATGGACTCCGAGGACCAGTCGATTAGAAATTCATCCAGATACTCAGGTGAATAGTCCGTTCTCTGAGGACAATAGGTTGTGATTCCGCAAGAGACTATCGAGCCTGTATCAGGTGTCAGCAGTCCCGTCGCGAGCTTCAGTAGAGTCGTTTTGCCGCAGCCGTTGGCTCCGGCAAACGCAGTCCAGCCTGAGTCGAGATTTAAGGAAACAGAATTGACCGCCTGCTGATTTGAACCGGGGTATGTGTATGAGACATCGCTGAAACGCAAGTATGTTTGATACATGAAAATCCTTTCTGAAAATACTGCCTTGAACTGCTGTTTTCAGAAAGAAATGCCCATGCTTCACCATCCTGTGTGGTTGGGAGGGCCGGGCGTCACTTATGGTCACTTGCAAAGGTAAGTGACCATAAGTGACGCCCGGCCCTTTTTTATTTGAGCAGGTCGGTTATCCGCCTGCCGAAATCAGCAGGATTATCGGGTCTTGCGCCTGCCAAAACTGTACCAAGATCGAAGAGTATCTGCACGTAATCCTTCAGCCTGTCTCCGGATCTATCCTTATCGTAAAGATCCTGGAGTGTTGTAATAACCGGATGAACAGGATTCAGCTCCAGTATTTTCTTCGCATCCGGAAGTTCCTGATTCATGGATCTCATCATCTGCCTGAGCATATCACCCGGATCGTTCCTGCCGCTGACCAGAATGCAGGGGCTTTCCTTAAGCCTCGGTGAGAATCTGACGGCCTCCACCCTCTCTCCCAGCTGATCCATAATGTATTCAAGCAGGCCCGAGAAAGTCTCTTCAGCGTTCTTCTTCTCAGCCTTCTCGGCATCACTGAGATCCTCTTCATCTACTTCCTTCAGAAGTGATACGAGCTTCATTCCCCTGTACTCGCCGAGGGACTGAAGCATGAACTCATCTACAGGGCTGTCGAAGAGAAGAACTGTAGCATCTGATTTACCCACGGATTCGAGGTACGGTGATGATGCAAGTTCCTTCCTGTCTGTTCCCGTAATGTAATAGAGACGCTCTGTGCCCTCGGGAAGTTCCTCAACCAGTTTCCGGAAGCTCTTCTGCTCGTCTCCACTTCGGGATGTCCATACCAGCAGAAGGTCGGCAAGCTCCTCCCTGTGCTGCATATCAGCGTAGATTCCTTCCTTGATCATATCCCCGAAATTGGTGAAAAATATACGATACTTATCTATATCGTTTTCAAGCATATCCCCGAACCACCCCAGAACCTTGCCGGTAAGGGCTTTTCTTATGGTCCTGACGGTTCTGTTCTCCTGAAGGGTTTCTCTGGAAATATTCAGCGGAAGATCGCTTGATTCAACCACACCCTTGATGAAACGGAGATACTTCGGCAGGAGTTCATCCGCCTCCTCCTCTATCATGACCTTCTTTATGAAGAGTCTCACGCCGGTTTTGTAGTCAGGCATGAGCATATCCATCGTTCGCAGGGAAGGTATGAAAAGCAGCGAGTAGAATTCAGTGGTGCCCTCCGCGTGGAATACAAGCCTGGATAGCGGTTCCTGCGAGTCGAAGCTCAGGTGTCTGTAGAATTCATTGTACTCCTCATCGGAAACATCATCTTCGGACCTGGTCCAGATGGGTTTCTGGGAATTCACCGGTTCCTTTTCCCAGTCACTGTCATCATCCGACTTTATATAGACCGGATACGAGATGAAATCGGAGTACTTCCGTACGAGTTCCCTGAGTTTGTAGCTTTTAAGGTATTCGTCCATATCCTTCTTCAGATGAAGGATAACACTTGTTCCCTCAGGAATATCTTCCTCTTCAGTGATGGTGAACGTATCGTGCCCTGTAGAAGTCCATCGGTGACCGGGTTCCCCGCTTCCCATCTTTCTGGAAATAACCTCAACCTTATCAGCAACCATGAATATGGAGTAGAAACCCACGCCGAACTGGCCTATGAATTCGGGTGTTTTCTCTCCATCAGGTGCGCTTAACCCCTCCAGAAAGCTACCGGTTCCCGATCTGGCAATTGTACCGAGTTCCTTCGCCATCTCATCCCCGGTCATACCGATCCCATTGTCACGGATGGTGAGATTGCCTTTTTCCTCATCCGGAAGAATGTCGATCCTGGGCTTCCTGTCGACATCCAGTTCCGGAGTTGTAAGCATTTTAAAACGGAGCAGATCAAGTGCATCGGATGAATTCGATATAAGCTCACGAAGGAAAATGTCAGGATGTGAATAAAGGCTGTTGATTACGATATCAAGAACTTTTTTTGTCTCTGCCTTGAATTTCAGTTTTCTCGAATGACCGGACATAGTACCACCTTCTCTATTATTGATTGATTTTTCTTCAGCGGATCCTGCCCTCCAGAAACGGTACCTGAAATACTTTTTCGTGAAAAACAGGTCCGTGTCCGAAATAACCATTCTCGCCAAAAAGTTCCCCATGATCAGAAGTCACGGTTATGTAGGTCTTCTCCGGTACGATATCGAACAGCTTCTCAAAGACTGTATCAAGATAGCGTACAGTATCCACCTGCCGGGCGCGAAGACGATCCAGCTGTTCCTGGTCGAAGAACCCGGGCGGTTCTTCATCCTCTATCAGTTTCCCTCCGACAATATGATCATCCAGATGTTTAAAAAGCCCGTGGACACCGCTTATCATTGGCCAATCACTTCTGGACTCCGAGGGAAGCGCATAGGGGTAATGGGTTTCACCCACATTCAGCAGATAGAATGACGGTCTGTTCGGACTGAAGGTCATGCAATCCAGCATCGCCGCCATATCGTTATGCTCCGGCATGAGCTTCCACGAATCAAATCCGCTGTTGACCGGAGTATGACTGTTCAGTACAGGCAGCGAAACCATGGCCCTTGTTATGTATCCAAGTGAACTCCGAAGAAAATCCGGAAGGTAGAGACGTGGAATAAGGCTTTTGAATTCCACACCTGCCGTTCCAAGCCTCTCGTTGAATCTGAGAAAATCCTTCTTGTAGTATTCCGATGCAAAAACATGCTTTGGACTGATGTGAGGCATAAGACCCATCAGGAGGTTGTAATGAGAAGGAGCCGTCCAGGATGCGTAGGAATAACGCTGCTCCGTCTCACCGAGTTTCATTATGGTTTGCGGTCTGGCTTCCATGAACGTATCGTATCTGCAGCTGTCCAGTATTACAATGATGTAGTTAAGAAGATCATCGGATGCGGGATCAGGAACCGGGAAAGCTTCTCTTTCTGGTTCGGTGCTCTTCTTATTCCTGCCGAAGAGCCCCATTTATCGAATAAGAAGCATCGCCGACCAGATATCTCCCATGACTTCCTCGCTCCAGATTTTAACGAGGATATTCATCGCTCCGGCAAGCTGAGAATAACTCGGTTCGGAAAGCTCCCAGTGAAAACGGTAATTCTCCTGGAAAACAAGGTCGAAGTGATTTCCATCGAGCACTGTAACATCAACATCCAGAACAGCTTCCCAACCGCCGGGTACTACCCTTCCGCCAAACTCTCTAACAAATCCCTCAACTACAAGGTTCTCCTGCAGCAATGTGGATGTACGCAGCACAGCACCCCAGGCGCCGGCGGAGATCATGTCCCGGTGAAGTAAGTCGGGAAGAAGCTCTACAGGGCGGCTGCCCCATATATCAGTGGTGGTTTTGTTGATCGTGCCATCTTCGTTCAGAACTATCATCTGAACTCCCTGAACGGACGGAGATGAAGAAAAGTCCTTTATCTGAACGATCAGATTGGTTGAAGCGGTCCACGGGTCCATCCTGACAGGATCAACTGTCCATACAGTCGCTGCTGATTGCGGGTCGCCTCCAATAGGCACATTAACAGTAATGCATGCCGATGAGAACAGAATCGCTGTCAACACAAATAATACAAACGGTCTGTGCATCACTGCCAGACCCCCTCTCCTGAAGTCCGAATGAATAGTTCGGATGGATCTCTGCCCAGTATCTCAAGAAAGTTGGACAGGTTGTTCATCATCTCCGAGCTGTTGATAAGTAAATCATCTATTTTATACACGAAACGGCCCAGCGGTTCCGAAAGAGCATGCAGTTCTCCAATAAGAGAATCCACGCTTACGGCAAGTTCCGGCGCCATTGTATCCAGAGTCAGAACAAGCTGGTTCAGATTCCTTCCCAGTCTTGTGTACGTGATAAGCAGTGAATCAAGGTTCTGCGAGTTACTCAGGATTGATTCCTCTATCTTCTCGATCCTGTCGCTTGCCAGAATGGCATTGGTATTCTCAAGTAGAAGTGTGAATTGATCACTCATATTCTTGAAATCAATTTCATGAATTATCTCCGTGATTCTTGTCAACGTTGAAGTTACAGTCTGGATTGCACCTTCACCCACCGGTATCACCTGATACTCCGGCTCAAAACCCAGAACAACGGGTTGAATGGTGCGGGTTGAGTCGGCGCTGAGGTTAATCACTCTCAAACCGGTTATTCCTGTGAGCTGCATCACTGCAACAATGGTCGGATCCACTGAGAAATCAGATCGGATCTTCATGATAACTTCAACTAATCTTTCATCCGGAGCTATATCGATGCTCGATACACTGCCTATTGAAACTCCGTTATACATTACACTGCTGCCCTCGCTCAGGCCCTGGACGGACCATGGATAGTAGGATACGTAAGTTGTGGTATTTTTCTCCTTCAATCCTCCGCTGAGCCAGAATATCAGAAAAATCGTTAAGAAAACTCCAATTGAGAAGAACAATCCAAGTTTGAATTTATTCCCGATCATCGACATTTTCTGTCACTCCTCTTTTTGGCAGCAAGGTTTCTTCCGAAGAACAATCTGACCCGCTCATCGCTGGAACGGTCTCTCAGTTCAGCGGCAGCTCCCACGGCGATTATTCCATGTTCCTCAGGATCCAGCATAACAACCCTGTCCGAGATAGCAAATATACTGGCGAGCTCATGAGTAACAATAACAACTGTTGTCCCGAGTGTGCTGTTGATCGTTTTTATCAGTTCATCAAGATTTCCGGAAGTAACGGGATCAAGGCCGGCAGAAGGCTCGTCAAAGAAAAGAACTTCCGGATCAAGCGCCATGGCACGGGCTAGACCGGCCCGTTTCTGCATTCCGCCGGAAACTTCAAGCGGGTTCGAATCGGCGAAATCAGCAAGATCAACTGTATCCAGTTTACTGTATGCGACAATTCTCAGATCATGTTCGGACAGATCGGTGTACTCCTTAAGGGGAAGCATTACGTTCTCAAGGAGAGTCAGGTTACCGAGCAGTGCTCCGGACTGAAATGTAACCCCCCACTTGCTTCTTGCTCTCTGAAGTGCTTCCGGGCTGGACCAGATATCGGAGCCCTTGAAAATAACTCTTCCCTTCCAGGGCTTCAGCAATCCAAGGAGGTAGTGCATGAGAGTGCTCTTTCCGCATCCGCTTTTGCCGACGATGGCAAGCACCTCACCCCTCCTGACCTCCAGGTTGACGTTCTCGAGTACGAGGAGATCATCCCATCCTCCCTGAAGATTCTCAACTTTCAATAAAGGTTCCATGCAAGTGTCCTTTAACATGCCTGGTGTCGCTTGATCGGACACTACATACTCAATCCGGGTCTGATATGGATGAACAGGAGTGAAAGCAGCGCGTCTGCTATTATGACCATGAAAATACTAAGAACAACGGCAGAAGTAGTCGCCTTTCCGACGGCGGCGGCACCCCCCCGGACTTTCATGCCCATGTAACTGCCTACATTCGCGATTATTACAGCATATACGACACTCTTAAGCATTCCCCAGAGAATATCAAGAGGTATGAGCGCCTTGCCCAGTTCAGATACGAATGTGCCTGGAGAAAGGTCGAGAAACAGAGAACCGGCAAGCAGCCCCCCGAAAATGCCGGTTATATTTGCAAGGAGCACAAGAAAGGGCATTACGCAGAGAAGAGCTATCATCTTGGGTGTGACCAGGTAGCTGAAGACATCGAAACCCATTACCCGCAGGGCATCAACCTCTTCCCTGACCTGCATAGTCCCGATCTCCGCAGCATAGGCTGAGCCCGAGCGCCCGGCAACAAGAACAGCGGCAAGCATCGGTCCGATCTCCCAGGTTATGCTGTATCCGATCAATGCGGGCATGAATGTTACTGCTCCGAACACCCTCATCTGATATCCGGCCTGATACCCCAGGACCACTCCGAGAAGCCAGGGAAGAACTGCAACGATAGGAATTGCTTTGTAACCCGATTCCTCCATGTAATAAAACACCATAGGCCAGCGAACCTTCAGAGGATGTATAACCATGCCGGCAAATGCGCTCAGAGTCTCTCCCATGAAATGTCCAAGTTCGGATAGTGTTTTCCCGAACTCATACACGTTTCTGCCGAGAAGTTCAAAATGAGCATGGATTGGCATTCTTGTTCTTCGGGGTTCCGCTTTGTCGAATTCAGCAAGTGTGCTGAACAATTTTTCAATGACATCCGAAGCCCCGTTCCTGCTTACCTTAACACCTGCGCGGGAAAGCTCCTTGAAGAATCCGTAAAGCACAACGGCTGGAACAGTATCCAGCCCCGGACTATCCGAAAAATCAAGTACCAGCTTCCCGGCATCGTATATCGAACGCCTGTGCTCATCCAGAAAATCACGGATAGAATCGATTTCATCGTCCTCAAGCACTCCGTGAACACTCATTGTAAAACCGCTATACGTCAGTTTCTTCTGATCCGCCAATTGATCCCTTCCTGCTGATAGAGTGATTTCACAGTTAATAAGTGATAATTCGCAAAATGTAAATACTCCACAGAACATAAGCATGTCAGAATAGTTATATTGTATTATACAAAACCATTGGAGGTACTGTGGGTACACTTGTATTTCTGGTTCTCAGACTGATCTTCGGGTACAATTGTGAGGGCGACGGACAAACCCTTGCAACTCTTATCTCACTTGATACAATAGCACTTGTGCTGTTCCTGAAACTTAAGAACAAAGCCTGACTGCAACCCCTACACTGGTACTCCTTATGATGTTCTGTATCCACTGATCTGGACAAAACTTTCTCGTAATTCCTATGGTCTTTCAGTCAGTCAGCGGGGTTTTACGTCCATCTCCAGCAAAGCCATTTGAATACTGACAACGATAGGAGTGGTGAATGAAATTCATGTTTATAAAAGCAATGGTGATGTTTGTACTTCTTTGTGCAACAGCTAATGCGGAGCCATGGTCTGTTGATCTTGAGGAATCAATGCAAACACTTCCGTGGGTCTTCGCAGGAGATGTGATCGAAGTAACCGATTCCGGAGTAACCGCAGTCATCTCAGAAACATTCAGAGGCGAGCATCAGCCTGGAGACACCCTGAGAATACCCTACTGGGAAATGGGATCCTGGATGTCCGAAACAATCTCTGAAGGTAACGAGTATCTTCTCCTGCCGGACGTTGCAGGTGGCCTGCAGATCATCGGCACTCCCAGAGATGGATTCTGGCTTCTCCGAGGCTACTATGATTTCAACGCCTTTATCACTGAACCAGGGGTATTGAACATGGAGGAACTTCTTCTTCTATGTTCAGGGGACTCCCTTCCGGATAGATGTGTTCAGATGGAGATCAGGTTTGCCGGAGGGGGTGAGTTTCTTGAAGTTGTTTTCCGAGAATCGGACGATATATGGCATTCCCGCTCGCACTTCGCCTGTCTGGACAATCTCATTCTGGATAAGCGAGCTCTGACAATGGGGGGATGGGATACTTATCCGCAGGAACCGGAGGTGTTCATGAGGGTTTCAACCTCGGGTGGAGGGTTAGTGTTTTTCTATGGGAAAATGGACTCCTGCAGTGATGGAATATATAGATGCAAGGTATACCCCACCGGTCTGTTGATCCTTGATTCCTCCTCCCTTGCTAAGTACATAACCCGGGATCAGATGCCGGAAACAATCAGAATAGGCATAGAGTTATCCGGTGCTGAACCAGCTGAACTTGGTCTGGCTGACGAACCCTTCTTCGCTTTAGGTGAGAGCGGAGCACTTCAGCTTTCCGGTGCAGATGGAATGTTCAACATACCAATCATTTATATAACTGAATACGATTCCAGGCCTGTTGCGGGTTTTGACTCCCCTGCGAGCAATGATAATCCACTGTATTTCAGGTTCGAGAATCTGCCGGACGGCCCCAGTGGACATCTGGCAACCGATATCATAGATGCTCTGGCAAAGGGAACCGTCACTGGAAGTGTAGGAACTGATCCAGAACATGGATCAGCAAGGTTTTCACTATTTATCATCAGGGAAGAGTAACTCGGAATAAAGAACCGCCCTCAGATGTATAACAGCTGAAGGAGGTTCAGAAATGAGAAGAAACAGAGCAAAAGCAGGATCAATGGACATCGGAATCCTATGGGGATTTGTACTTCTGGTACTTGCGTTCGAGGCTATCCCAGGATCATCAGTCGGAAGGCTGGCATCGAGAACGGCAACAGATGAAATGCAGGGATTTGACCCGGGAGAGCTTTACGAGATTCCCCCCGAAATGCCGAAAGAAGACCCGATCGATGTAGAGGATATCATACTGAATGCAATTCCGGATATAGTGGAGCCGATTCTCATTATCAGTACAGATGTAGATACTGTTGGTCTGGGTCATGCGTTTACAGCCAACCCGAACGTTCTTATACCAGGTGGGGATCCGGAGGATTTCATCCCTGAACCGGGAACTTTCATCCCGCACAGCGTTCATCCTGTATGTACTTACAGACCGGTTCCGGAGTATCCCGCCATGGCCAGTCAGGCCGGTGTTGAAGGAAGAGTTATCCTTCAGGTATTCATATCCTCCGAAGGTGTTCCGGTGGAGGCAATTATTACAGCAAGCTCAGGGCTTGGGAGCATGGACAACGCTGCCCTTTCCTCTATAATGGAGAGCAGCTGGTCACCCGCAAAAAGGGCTGACGGAGTGCCGGTTGGAGTCTGGACTTCAGTCGTGTACAACTTCGTGCTTGAATAGTTGTCTGTCAGTCTGAAACCAGTGATTCAAAGGTTTCTCTCAGGGAGACCAGGTACTCTGTAAAAGTATCGGACAGACGTGATCTGGGATCCGGAAGATCTATAGTCTCACTTCGCACAATTCTTCCGGGCCGATGCCCGAGAACTATAACTTCCCCTGCCAGATAAACCGCTTCTTCAATGTTATGCGTAACAAAGAGAACCGTGGTGGATGACCTCTTCAGAAGTTCCCGAAGGTTATCCTGCAATTCCTGGCTGGTTCTCATATCCAGTGAGCTGAAAGGTTCATCCATAAGAAGAAGGTCAGGTTCCATAACAAGTGAACGCGCAAGTGCTGCCCGCTGCTGCATTCCTCCGGACAGCTGGTGGGGATATGAGGAAGCAAAGGATGCAAGCCCCATCATATCAAGCATTGATTCAACCTTCTTCCGACGCGTATCCTGCGCGATCTTTTTTGCCTTGAGAGGAAACTCCAGATTGGCAAAGATGCTCATCCATGGAAAGAGCGCACCCTGCTGAAAGACGTAACCTATTATTGGTTCTCCGCTATAGTGAGGTGACTGAACGATGACCTCACCGGTATCCGGTTGTTCCAGCCCGGCAATTGTACGCAGCAGGGTTGTCTTGCCGCATCCTGTGGGACCGAGGAAACAGAGAAACTCCCCTGCTTCCATCTCAAAGCTCACGGGACCCAGGGCATGCACATCTCCCGCAGATTCCCTGTAGGTTTTCGACAGATTGGTCACCTTCAAAGCCGTCATGTCATCTTTCTTTGCTTCTGAGAACGAGAGATTTTTCTCCAAGGGATTCAAGACCCTTGGAAAACAGAGCACCGATGAATGCTACAATCACAATGCTTGCAAGCATGATGTCGTACCTGGACAGCTGGTAGGAGTACCTTATCAGGTATCCTATTCCCGAATTAGTTCCAGGAAGCATTTCCGCTGCGATAATAACCATCCAGCATCTTCCTATTCCCAGCTTCAGTCCGTGAAAGATATCCGGAAGAGCTGAGGGTATGATAACATGCCTGAACGAGAATAGTCTGTTTGCTCCGAGTATCCCGGCAGCTTCCAGATGCATTTTCCGGACACTTCTAACCCCCTGAATGGTGCCGAGTATTATCGGAAAGACGCCCCCCCAGAAGAGAATAAATATCATCCCGAGCTGCATCTCATTCAGAAGGTTCTTCTGATACCTCAGGTATTCAAGACCTAACAGCTGCGAAAATGTTCTTGCCTTGAAGATGATTATCGAAAGGGGAAGAAGGGCAATGGCGGAGAGGGGTCTTGCCATTTCCACCATCAGAGACAGGAATTTCCTTGCATGATAGGATGCCCCCATCAGAAGCCCGACGGGAATTCCGATAAGCGCTGCAAGAGAGAATCCCAGAGCAACCCTCACCAGGCTCACCAGGGTACTCCAGGCCATTGATCCTGTGGATATCTGATCCTGAAATGGATTGAAGAGTATCGAGGTAACTTCCGCAGGAGAGGGCAGAAGGGTATCCCTCCCGCCCCCTGTAACAGTAAACCACCAGACGATAAGCAGGCATGGTATCGCAAGTCCTGGCAGGTATTTCCAGATCCTGCGCAGTATTCGTCTTATAGTCTTTCCAGATGAAATATCATTTACCTCAGATCGTCAGGCATCAGTGAGAAATTGTAAAGAAAGCAGGCATTACCCTCATCATCCTTTTCCGCAAGAGGACCGGTGAATGCTCCGAGATCTCTCATATTGTCAAGTATAGCAACCATGTTCTCGAGCCAGTCCACCGAAACCTGCATATCGTAACCGCTGGTTGCCATAGATACTACTTCAACCTCAACAGGATTCCCTATCCACTCCGCAGCAGCGGAAGCTGCATCTGCAGGATTACTGTTGATGTAATCTGTGGCTGCGTCAAAGAGTCGGAGAGCTGCTGCAATATCCTCTGGTCTCTGGGCAATAGCTGTCTCTGTAGAGGCAATAGCGCAACATGGGTGGTTTGTGAAGTTCCCGGGTGGAAGATCGGATAACTCAGCAACGCATTTGCCAATGCTGTTATGCTCAGCAAGTGCACATGCGGGATTGTTGGAAACGTACCCGTGAATGGTTCCATTCTGAAGGGCGGGATTAAGATTGGGCTGTCCCTGCGCATTGAAGAGCAGTATCTGAGAACCCGGTTCAGGATTACCCTGCATACTCCATTCAATTCCCTCTGCTGTAATAGCAGATTCAAAAATAAGCAGTGCAACCGCCTTGGGGCTCTTGAATCCTATAATAAGAGGTTCTTCACTGCTCCTTGCCCATTCGATGAAACTGCTCCAGTCGGTAACGAAAGTATTATCATCGGCTACAACAAGCATATCACCCCTGCTGTGAAGCGGGCAGATGATCTTCACTCCGCTTCCCTGGTCAGCGCTGGCTGCAAACGGGATAACTCCTCCGAAACCGATATCGAATAATCCTGCGACCATATTGTTCGGGACATTGATTGCGCCCTGCGACTGTACAAATTGAATTTCCAGTATTTTCACATCATTTTCAACAAGTGCATAGTAGCTCTCGCCAAGCGGCTCCAGATAAATACCGTAAAGCTCCTTCATCCGTTCGCCTCTTAGCGCTGATATGAACACGGCGGAGTGATGATCATGGTTGCAGTGTCCTACCTGCAGAAGGGGCACTTCGACCGAAAGGTCAACTACCATTTCCGCAACAGTCTCTTCAGGCTGATTCTGCTCATCCTCGGAGCCGCAACCGGTAAAGATAAAGATTGATGATATAACAAGAATTACTACAGCAGACTCGAATAGTCTTTTCAAAGCCATCTCCTTTGGTGGGGTTATTCACTACATCCTGCAGCCGCACATTTCTATCACATAGCTATCTCCTTTACTTTTTGCGTTTCTAGAAACCATGATCTGAATGTTGTAATTTGCAGAAAGATTCGGTGCAGGTCAATATTGCTATAAGAAGTTCCATTCAATAAATACCACTCGAATTGCGTTTACGCATCCCATTCCCCTTGCGTTAACTCATATTACTGACCTGATCACTGTATATACACTATTAACTATTTACATCTATATCAGTATTTAACGCAAATTTGATGATATTATGTTGACTATTTACGCTTTTCAATGATATCTGTTTTCCTGCAGATAAATCAGAGTACATCATATTCTGTTAACTGTATGATATGACCATGAACATCCCTTCTCTATTCATTTCCCAAAAACCAGAGGATAACACTGTCAGAGGTGTATTCAGGAAATGCGTTAACTATCGCAACATCCCACCATGGGTGTATTCTGCATCCCTTCGTTTTTTGTGGTATATTCTTACTCCAGCCCGATACTTTCGAGGGAGGCATTTTGAAAACTAACGATTATCTCCTGCTCCTTGATGCGGATGATACTCTATGGGAGAGTGCTCTTTTCTTCGAAAGAACAGAACATGATTTCCTCAGCCTGATGAGCGCTCTTGGCCTGCCCGAGGATGAAGTACGTCGAACAGTCCACAGGAAAGATGTAGAAAGGCTGTCAATAACAGGTTATGGTGCAAAACCTTATATGGATACACTCCGCATAATCATGCTCGATCTTGTACCACAGGCACCATCGTGGGCACTGACAGCCATGGATGACATTCATAAAAGTCTTCTTGGTCATCCTGTAATCCTTCTTCCTGGTGTTTTAAGCACTCTGAAAGAAATAAAAAAACTTCCGGTTACAACAATAGTGTATACTATGGGTGAGAAGGATCATCAGACGGATAAGTTCGAAAGGTCGGGATTGAAAAGCTATGTTGACGAACTTTGTATAGTACCTGTAAAGAATGTTAACGCGTTACACGATGTACTTGTGTACGCTGAAACTGAACCGGAAAATTGCATAGTTGTTGGCAACAGCCCCCGGTCTGACATCAATCCTGCTCTTTCTGCAGGCTCGATTGCAGTACATGTACTCAGAGATCGAACCTGGGCTGCCGAAAGAGAAGATTTCATTGATCCGCGCATGGTGGTTACAATCGAGGATTTAAGAAAGTTAACGCCTATCGTTAATGATTTGCTGAGTAATTAACGTGCAAATATCTTACAATTCAGAATTCAGGAGGTTATTATGAAACTATCGGACTTGTTGAAATCTGATACCATCACACTGGATTGTACTCCCGAAACGGACGAACAGCTTCTCCGCTGCATAGCCAGGATCGCTTCAGAGGCAGATTCCATGGCAGGTATCTCAGAGGAAACTATATTTGATGCGCTTTTCAACCGTGAACAGCTTTCTTCTACTGCGTGGGGTCATGGTGTCGCAATTCCTCATTGCCGAATGGCCCCTCTTTCGGACTTCACTGCCGGTCTTGTCGTTCTATCAGAAGGCATAGATTTTCATGCAGCAGACGGAGAGAAAGTCCGCCTATTCCCCTTTGTGATAGGACCGGAGAATGAACCGCGAGCTCATCTCAAGTTACTATCCTCACTTGCTTTAGCATTCAGAGACAAGCATATACGCGAATCGCTCAAAGATGCTTCAACACCAGAGAACGCGATGCACATCCTTCTTGAAAAAGTCTCGCCCGGACAACCTTCAGATCCTGGATCAGGTAAAAAACTCGTATACATTTTTGTTCAGGATGAAACTGTATTTGATGATATCCTGCAGGTATTCGCCTCAGATGATTCATCATCATCCATGGTTATGGATGTACATGAATCCACCGGATTCCTCATGAACAGCCCATTCTATGCCGGATTCTGGAATACCGACATACACCAGTTCAACAGGATCATAATCTCAGTGGTCAGGACTGAACTTGTGAATGCTGTTGTACGGAATATCGAGTTCATCTGCGGCCCTCTTTCGGATTGTAACGATGTGATGATCACCGTATCCGATCTTATCTCAGTTTATGGGTCTCTGGGAAGCTGAAATGACATTTTCTATAATCACATTAGTTGGATTTGCAATTGTAGGCGGTCTTTATTCGGGAAAACTGGCACGGAAAGCAGGCCTTCCCTCTCTTATAGGTTTCATGATAGCTGGTGCGCTACTGGGTGTATCGGTCTTCAAGGTTTTTGATGAAAGCATACTCCGGGATCTCTCCTTCATTCCGGATATCGCTTTAGGTTTTGTTGCTTTCAGCATCGGCTCGGAACTGAATCTTAAGGTTCTTAAACGCCTTGGAAAGAGTATAACTGCGATCCTTCTCTGTGAAACGCTTCTGGCATTTGCTCTGGTGACCGCTGCCGTACTGCTGGTTACCGGGGGGGACTGGCCGTTCGCTCTGATCTTCGGTGCAATGGCTCCGGCAACAGCTCCCGCCGGAACTGTTGCAGTTATCCAGGAATACAAAGCGAAGGGTAATCTTACTCAGGCAATGTACGCTGTTGTAGGCTTCGATGATGGTATTGCCATACTGATATTCGGTTTCGCGTCAGCTGCAAGTAAAGCCCTCCTTGCGGCAGAAACTGGAGGATCCACCAATCTGATCGCAACCGCACTGGAACCTGCCCTCGAAGTAATCCTGAGTATCGCTGCAGGCCTTCTACTGGGATATATCTACTCAAAACTCGTATCGTTGATTCGTTCGCATAATAATATTCCAGCTCTGACCTTTGGATTCGTATGTTTGGCTGTAGGGTCAGCGATTACTTTCGGTTTCTCCCCCATTCTTACGCCCATGGTCATGGGTTTTGTCCTTTCCAACACTTCGAGAAGCATTACAAGCTCGGTTGCCACAAGAATGCGCCCTCTGATGCC
>JAUVIR010000060.1 GCA_030592645.1 Candidatus Fermentibacterota bacterium
GCATGGGCTTATACTCACTGCTTGAAGAAATGTTGATTAGAAGAGCAACATAGGAAGCGCCGAATACGGAACCGTACGTTCGGTGCTGTGGGCGGCGGTAGTTGCAAAGCTACCGCCGACCCGATCATGTAATTCTATAAGCTAGAATACAGTCTTGAGATTACCCCATGTGGAATGCTCAAGTGCTTCAGGGATGTACTCATCGTCGATCCTGTAATTAAAAGGATTTGGATCACGATCAGCGGTCCAGAGGATTGCAGGATCGGACTCATCTGACATTGCACAATCCATTTGACATCCGGGAATGAAGCTGTCGAGTAGGTTTGCTGGATCATCTCCGTCCAGAATGCGGACTGTTTCAGCAAGCGCATCATGGGTGTAGAAAACATTCCAGGCTTCGTCGTACCAGATTCCTCCGTAATTCAATCCGCTCCAGTAATCTTCCACCATAGAAGACCCGCCCGGACTGAGAGTGAGGGCACGCATTTCCGTAGCGTTATAGTAATTACAGTAGAAGTAAGGAGCCTTGTAGGTTATCCCCAGGATACCGTCAAACGCACCCAGGTCCCAGAAGTCAATTAACACCGGACTATCAGGATTGGCAACATCAAAGCAATAGATAATATCGCCGTACGTTATTCCACCATCGCCGTTAAAATCGCTAAGGTAAAGGTAGTTAGCGGCTTGATCGAAATAGCACCCATTGGAAGCCAGAGAGTCTGTTCCCATAAGATCATTGATGTTGAAGCGTTCCGTATAGGCGCCAGTGGTGGCATCAACGGTGTAGACTAATCCATCATTCTGCGTTGCCTGCCAGAGCCATCCGTTTGCTGAATCGAAATCTAATCCCATTGCCTGAGGCATGTTAGCGTAGGAACTAACAATTCCATCGACTCCAGTAATATCGGAACTGGCAGTTACACCAGTTTCGAGATTGGCAGAGACACCGAACAGCACAGAAACCGCAAGAGCTAAAGCTACCATTATCAACTTCCTTTCGATCTGTTAACTGTGTTTTTTCATTTTTCAGTATTCTCAAAACAAAGCAGTATAAGAACACCGATACTATTAAATACTAAGGTAGCAAATCGGTAATGTAAACCTCTGTATTTAATGTTCGTAATATCATCTCTCTTGAGTATAAGGAAATGAAGTGCATTTACTGTTGCGATTGACAAAGGGGCATGCAGTGCATACCCCTTTCCTAACCATGTTCAGTCTATCAGCTAGAATACTGTCTTGATACTTCCCCAGGTTGATCTTACGAGTGGTACAGGAATGTATTCATCATCGATCTTGTTGTTAGTAGTGCCGGAAAACTCAGAGGTCCAGAGATATTCCGCGTCAGCGGCATCCGACATGGCACAGGATAGAGCGCATCCCGGAACAAAGGAATCAAGCAATACTGAAGGATCGTCGCCGTCCAGCACGCGTACTGTTGTTCCAAGTGCATCATGGGTATAGAAGACGTTCCAGGCTGCATCGTACCATATGCCTCCATATGATCCGCTCCAGGAATTCTCAAGAGTGTACGCTCCGCCGGCGCTGAGGGTGTAGGAGCGAAGTTGACCAGCTCCGTAGAAGGTGCAGTAGAAATATGGAGCTTTGTAGGTTATGCCCAGAATACCATCGGTTGTTCCGAAATCCCAGTAATTAAGTAGAATGGGGGAATCGGGATCGTCCACATCAAGGCAGTAGATCGCGTCACTCATAGTGACTCCACCATCACCATTGTAATCGCTGAGGTAGAGGTCGTTTTCAGCGTCATCAAGGTGTGCGCCGTTGCTTTTAAGATCCGCTCCCATAAATATCGTTGAGATGTTGAAACGCTGGGTATAGGTTCCGTCGGATGGATCAACAGTGTAGACCCAGCCCGCGTCTTCGGTGGCCTGCCACAACCAGCCGTTAGCGGGATCGTAGTCAAGACCCATTGGAGAAGTCATTGAGGGATAGGTAAGAACTACGCCGTCACCTTCCAGGATGCTTTCGTAGTGAGCAGTGATTTCACCGGAAAAATCGGCTGAAACACCGAACAGTACAGAAACAGCAAGAGCTAAAGCTAACATTTTCGACTTCCTTTCTATCTGTTAGTTCATCAGAGTAACCAATAACATCAATAACATTTGATACTAAGGCAACAAGTTGGCAATGTAAACCTCGACATAATCAGTAAGGCTTAGAACCTTATGATTATGAGGTATCATGACCCGTATCAGAACTGAATCCAGATGTTCTGCCCGGTATCTCAATAAGCGGAAAGTGTGAGGTTCTGAACCATCGGGGAGTTCTCTTCAGAGCTTCGGCAACTGATGGGATTTCTGTAAAGCACTCGGATACAGCTCGTCTTGCTGCGATTCTCGGATTTTGTCCGTTGTGCAGAAAAGGCCTGTACAATCTTATCGCGTTATCAGGGGAATCATGATCGAGCAGATCGATACCGAATTCGGAAGCTCTGTCAGTAAGGTCGCAGTTCACAGGAAGATTGAAAATTGAGAAATTGATGAAGTCGATCGAATCACCAGCTTTTTCAAGGAAACCAACCGATGCCTTTATATCATGATCTGTTTCACCCGGGAGGCCCAGAAGCATGTACACGTAGGACCTTATTCCAGCATTGGCGCATTCCTTCAGGACTTTCAGTGCAGTATCCGGGTCTATTCCCTTTTCAAAACGGTCAAGAAGAGATCTGCTCCCGCTCTCTGCACCCAGCTGAAGCATGAGGCATCCGGATTCGCTCAGCCGGTCCGCAATTCTGGATATCCAGCCTTCCGGCCTGGCAAAAGTGTAGAAATCAAGCTTATTATGCTTCAACAGTGGAAGTACACCTTCCAGCGCTCTGCCTGGTATTGCCGAATCAACAAAGTGAATAATCGGGTTTTTTTCCATTACAGCTGCAGGAATTGTTGATATGAACCTTTCAAACGTTTCATGACCGTAAACGGTGAGTTTTCTGCTTGAATCGGGACAGAACAGACATCTGTTCCAGTAGCATCCCGTGGAAAGGGTGTAGGGTACCACCGGTCTTCCACAGAGATAGTTCCATTCTCCAAGTATGTTCGGCCAGGATAGTCGGCTGAGAAATGGATCGCTCCCGGAGTCGAATCCCGGGAAACTGGAACCGTCACTCAGATTGGATTCCGGCAGTGCACTTCGCACAAGTTCGTAACCCATGCCGGTTCTGCTGAGACTGTTCAGTAATGAACCACCTGCTATTACCTTGTATCCAGTCTTCCTGAGAAACAGGATCAGATCGATTCCAGCGGTCAGCTGTGAAAGGTAGGAGAGCGAGACAAGTACAGTCTCCGGGGAATACCGTTTAAGTATCGGAAGAAGATACTCCTCCCAGAATCTTGTGAAGGGTGTATTACCCTCAGTGCAGATCTTAACTAATTCCGAAGGTCGGTGAAGAGTTACCGGGGGCACAAGGTCCATCAGGGTTATTTTCCACCCCGGGAATCCTTTTGAGAATAGCTTCATGGAGGAATTCAGAATCCCTACCGCAGTGCGATGCTTCTGAGGGTTGTAACGAGGGTTATTCAGCAGATAATCCAGAGCAGGCATTACAGCTGGATATCCTCTGCCTTGCGGTGAGAGGGAAAAGATGTGCCTGAAATATTCCAGCGACAGATCAAGGAACCCCGCATCGATCCCTCTTGCGACAAGTCCTGCAGCAAGCAGGAAGGCGCCCGATGGCGGTTCCGAAGGCGTAATGACCGGAGGTACAGTTACAAGGAATTTCATAGTCAGAAAGCTAATACATTCCCATTACCGCGAACTACCCTGTCTTTTCCTGTGGGGGCCGCTTGGATATGTTCACAATGTTGCCCAATGAAATGGAGTTATCAATGAGGTATCTTGGAAAGAACGGGAAGAGCCGGCTCGAGAGGATGTTCCAAACCGGTCTGGATTCAATCGATGATGAACAGATTGAGCAGGCTGAAACCCGGGCGGGCAGAAAAATAGACAGGCTTGAGGGTTCCCGAATACCTGAATCCCTGGAAGGTCTATGGCAGGACATCAAACTTTTGTACAGCATGATAAGCGATGCGGTCGGAGGCAGATACAAGTTACCTTTCCGAACAATTGCTGCCGTTTCTTTCACACTTCTGTACTTTGTGAATCCCTTCGATCTTATTCCTGATATAATTCCCGTAGTGGGATATATTGATGATGCTTTTGTGGTGAGTCTGTGCATCAAATTCATCGGAACCGATCTGGAGAAGTACAGAAAATGGATACAGAGTGAGAAGTAGACGTGATAACTGAATCGGGTGTTCAGCTGGAATCCCGGGCATAATGCTCATGCTCTGGCCGGCGTGGGACAGGTCCGTGTTTCTTGTGCTGAACGGGATCGATTCAGGTTTCCTGACAACCGTGATGCGCTTCATAACAAATGTTGATAACTGGATCCCTGTTCTTGCGGGTTACATTCTGATACTTCTATGGTGGGGAAGGACAAGACCATATTCTTCTTCTCGAAGCAGATGGAAAAGAGCTTTCACCAGGAGAAATCCAAGAATTGTACTGCTCTGCCTGATAATAGCAGCAGCAGGTTCGGATCAGATATGCTACCATTTGAAGCGGGATGTGGGCAGAGCGAGACCATGTTTTGACGAATCCATTTCAATGCAGGTGAGTTACAGGGGGGATGTGTACGGCAACAGGTCCTTTCCCTCCGCTCATTCTGCAAATTCAGCATCCCTTGCCGCTGTCACAGCATTTGCCTATCCGCCCCTTGCTCCATTTGTTTTCCTTTTGTCCGCTCTTGTTGGATTCAGCAGAATTTATCTTGGAGTGCATTATCCTATTGATGTGCTTACCGGGTGGGGTATCGGACTTTTCACCGCATTCTGTACATGGATGGTTTTCAGGAGAATGGCTGCAAGATCGGGATTGATAGGCTTTACTAACAGATTCAGATACCGCCAGCCAGACTATAGCCCTCTTCCGGCAGCACCGTGGCAACCGGTTTATGTTGAATCTCTTGATGGATATCAGATGAAGGGATATTTCCGCAGAGGCGGGGAAGACCTTGCGGTTATTGTTCACGGTCTTCACGAGAACATCGGATCAATGGTGTATCCGGGAGAACTTTTCGGGAATATCGGATTCTCGGTGTTCCTGGTTCCCCTGAGGGGACATGATGATCACCCTCTTTCAGTTACCAGTGGAGGGCCGGCCGAGGCTTACGACCTTGCAGGTGTTCTAGGCCATGTCCGGGACACCATGGGATTTGCCAGGAACAGGACCGTGATCTACGGTTCTTCTATGGGCGGAGCTGTCGCCATGAAGGTATCCGGTCTTCTTGGAGATGGTGTCGCGGGAGTCATTTCGCACGGTGTCTTCATGAATTTCTTTGAGGCATCTTTATTAAGAATGGGCAGATTGAGAACAGTCATTCTGAAACTTTTTCTCCCCCGAAGTGTTAGGAATGGACTGAAGGCTTTCATGCCCTGTGATTACATCGGTCAACCGCTTGAAACCAGATTTGTTTATATTAGCGGTACTCGGGACAGCATATCTCCTCCGGAAACCGGATTGAGACTTGCCGAAGAGACAGGAGGGCTTGCATTGATACTTGAGCGTGCAGGCCATCCGGTATGGAAGTATGATGGATGGAACAGACCTCAGATGGAGACGGCTCTGAACGAAGCTGTTAAGTTTATTCAGGGCATGGATACGGAACATTTCAGTGTTGACGGATCAGGATTAATTCGCAATTATCCTGCTTCCTCAGAAGCTGCAACAGGAAGAGAGTAATGACAGATTTCAATCAGGCTACGGAGATGATACTCGCTGTTTCATCTCTACTTAAAGACCTTCAGGAGCAGCTTGAATCAGGTAAGGAATTTCCCACCGATGTGGCAGAGAACATCAGCAAGTACCAGGTATTTATGTCTCAGCTGATACTTCTTCACAGGGAAATGGAAGAATTTATCGAAAACGCCGTAACTATGGAGCTTTCCGTTCAGGAACTGCCTGTTCAGATTCTGGATTTCTCATCGGAATGGGAACGATTCAAATAAGAGCTTTCTCATAGGTATCGCCTTTTTAACCATACAAGAAAAACAAGAGTAGATATCATCAGTATAAAAGTTATCAGGATTCCCGAGATCAATCTTTCCCTTCTTCCGACACTGACGGATCTTGATGATAGAATCGGTATTTTCGACCATGTATAGTTTCCCAGGGAACAAACAACAACTGTAAGCCCGGTAATCCTGTGAAGACTGCCGTTTGAATCGATCCAGGTCCAGTTGGATTCACCGAATTCGATCCTGAATGCATTTTCACTTTCCTCAAATGCCGTCCTTGTTCCGGTGCTCACGGTAAGATCCTGCATTCCGCTCAGAATCATCACCAGAGAATCGGGATCGGTAAGAACGGACTGAACCTCCGTTGATGCGTATGATGACCAGAACTCCGCGCCTTCAATTCCACTGCTGTTCTCGCACAGTTCATGTATGAAACCCTCTGGTGTTGATGGGGTAAGAAGAATAGTGCATATCATTATTAATAGCATATTAACCTCTTAGTGTTTTTCTGATAGCGGAGAGCAGCGTTTTGCTGTCGACGGGTAACTGAAGATGTCTGACCTTAGTAGTGATTGAAGGAATCCCGCTTGAAAGTCCTGACGCGACCAGTATAGGCTGATCGGGTATTCGTGCTGCAAGTGCTGTAGCGTAATGAATGTTGCTCTGATCAAGCCTGCATATTACAGCACCGGCTGTCTGTTGTCTCACGGCCATCTCCCTTGCTGATTCAACAACATGGAACTTTTTCGATTTGATCCCGGAAATAGCCTCTCTATAGAGTTCTGTGAATGAAGAAAGCGGGGAGTAGATAATCGCATCGATCTCCTTGTAGTGCTTTTTACCTGCGGGAAGACCTACCTGAAGTACATCCTTGTCAGGGGATCCGGCGAGCCAGCCTCCGAACCCTCTGAAAAGAATACTCACCTGTCTGAGGATCGATGATCTTTCAGCGATTCCGATTCCCTGAAGTCTGAATTGAATGACATGGTATTGCCCTGGAAGAAAGGAAAATGCCCCGGTCTGGGGTGTATTGTCCAGCCAGCCTGTTTCAAGTCCAGCCCATCTGTCAGGACACATTGGAGCCAGTATATGAAGAAGGCTTGACAGGAGATCCGTTGCAGCTCTTCTTGCGAACCATACCGGTGCTCCCTCCTCGGAAGTGGTACCGGATATGTCGAATTCCCATCCTTCCCGTCTGCAGGCAATAGAGAGGTATTCCGCAAGAGAGCGCAGCTCAGACGAGGAAGAGAGAGTACCCGGTCCAAGAGTAGTTGCGTCTGCTATTCCAGCTCTGTTCGAATCGAGGACTGTGTGAAGAATATTTTCACCAGGCCTTGGAGTCCTCATACGACTGAAGCACTTCATTCCTTTCCATACGAATTCAACGGGTTCGGGTATGAAAACCCCTGCCAGCGCTGCCCTGTACTGGGAAAGAAGAACAGGGGAGCCTATTCTGTTAAGTATTCTGGCCGCATTCTGTCCACTTACCTGTTCAGAGCCTACTCCAGTAGCTTCCTGAAACCATCCATTCCAGGATACTATTTCTCCATCGGGTGTATATTCAGCTTCTCCTCCAGGGTACGATTCCCTTACTGATGAGTCGATTACGCCTTCGGAAGGAAGCAGGGTCCAGGTTATAAGATAACCGTTACCGGTCGGGTATATCTCTTCTACATAACCCTGATGGTTC
This sequence comes from Candidatus Fermentibacterota bacterium, assembly GCA_030592645.1. Classification (GTDB taxonomy): domain Bacteria; phylum Fermentibacterota; class Fermentibacteria; order Fermentibacterales; family JCC-6; genus Aegiribacteria. The sequence goes on from JAUVIR010000060.1 coordinate 7,726, forward strand.
TCAAGCCTGGCACTTTTCTTTCCGGAGACAGAAAGATGATCGACGGGACAGTCGAAACACTGCCTGGAATTGCCGTAGAATTGATAGCAGTGTGAAATGCCCAGTGATCTTCCATGCCAGAGCACTTTTGTATCCTTCATAAATACAGCCTGCAGTTGAGAGAAGTCCGGAAGATTAGTGTCATCCATCCGCAGGTGGTCGAGATCGATCTTATTCAGTTTTTTCCCAAAGTCATCGATCGCCTTGTACGGAACTTCCCGTTCATCGTTCCAGGCGGCAAGAAGTATGAAACCATTATTCAGGATCGAAACGTGAGTGTCATTGAAACACTCTTCAAAAGGGCGGTCCGAAACGAGCAGTTTTCCAATTTCACTGTCAGTATTGCTTGATGCTATAGGAGTAGCTGACTCCTCCGGTCCGAAAATTGCCAGAACAGTAGCTGAAAAGCCAATGGCAGCAACTTCAAGAGTATTCTGAAGAGAATTCTGGTCCGACTGATCTGCAAGAAGCAAATCCAGTTCACAGAGCAGATTCTGAAGCCTGTGTTCTCCATGAGTGGTTCTGAAATATTCGTATTTCATCGATAGTGCGGGCATGATTGAATCCGCCCGTTGCTGAAGGGTATCCGCATCACCTCTCCATGGAGCCACAAGGACCAGTTGTCCCGACGGGTAAACAAGGCATTGTCCCCTGAGACTCAGAGGAGCGCGATCTTCATCAAGGTCGACCCAGATGGGGAATTGAAGGTTTTCGGGATTGAAAATACTGCTTGATTCGAAATGTTCAGTATCAATCTCCACATTGACCGTGCATATGGGAACGTAACCCACTGTTGAGCGCGTCAGGAGAACCGCTGCTTCAAGCTTTAGAACGTCAACAAGGAAAGCAAGCAGATCTTCAGGTACCTGGACTTTCATCTGGGCAAGCTGCTCAAGCTCTCTTACCGGGAAGACAAGCCCCTCCGGTCTACTGATAAATGTATAGTCAGTTCCTCCTGAGCTGTTCGGTGTGCGGGAGAAGATCAGCCGGAGGCCTCTACCGGTTTTGTCAAGAAGGGTCACCTGTCCCCTGGATTCCCGAGAATCACCCGGCAGTGAGGATATCAGCTCACTCTGCGCCAGCTCCCAGGGTGTATAGCCGAGGAGACAGACGAATCCTGGAGATACCATTGGTAAATTTCTATCTGGGATGAGTCTTATTACAGGGATTGAAGGATTGTAAAGATCATCCTCGTCTATGTCCAGGTAGTAGACTAGAACCGATGAGTCTGAATCCATGCGGGCGGCTGCAGAATAGGTTCTGGAACCGGGAGTGAACTGCACCATCTCAAAATTCTCCGAAAGAGGCCAGGTGCTGAGGAGTTCAGCGACGGCATTACCTGCAATATCCGGAATGTCTTCTGAAGCCTCACCCGGCGAAGTGCTTACCACAGTGACGATTTTCCCATCCGATAAGGATATTCGGAGAAGCATTTCCGTTGTTTTCAGCACATTCCTCCGATCTTCAGAAGCAGACGGTAAACAGTCCTTCTTGTACTGGAACAGATTAAGAACTATACCAGAATTACAGTCCCTGGTTCAAGACCCGCTTTTAATGCTTTCATTCACTCCGTAATATACAGCAGACAGTAATCCGGGTTACACTGTGCCGCTCGACTTTTCAACTCTGAAGGAGTATTCTTATTTTATTTGAAGTTTCGGTTGCATCGGTAGGGGGTTGAGTAGTGTAATGCAGAAAAGTTATTCGAACGGTAAAGCCATCCCCCGCCCGAACGATAGATCGGATGACACATCGAATTCAGAATTCCTGTATAGCGAAATTATCAACCAGATGGAAGAAGCTGTTCATGTAGTGGACAGCGATCTGAATCTGGTTCTTTTCAACGATGCCGTCCGGGAATGGTCAGATCATTTTGATCTTATCGAGCCTCGACTGGGAACGAGTCTTCGCAAATTCTGTCCATTTCTATCAGAAACGGTATTCGGCGAGTACCGAGAGGTATTCGCAACCGGAGAACCTCACATCACACCTGAATCCAGTATCATCATCGACGGCAGGGAGTACATAAGGGAAACGCACAAAATTCCTATAATGGAAGACGACCGGACAGCATATGTGATTACGATTATCCGGAATATCGCAGACAGCGTAAGAACTAGAAATATGGCAACATCACTCTATAAAATTGTACGTACGCCATATATTTCATCAAATATCGGGGAGTTCTATCGTGAACTCTATGAAATTATCCAGGTTTTGTTTCCAGCAGCGATCTTCTCAATCGTTCTCTATGATAAAGTAACAGGTACGCTGAACGACCCGCTGACGGGTGAGATGTACGGTGATGCAGCTTCAAGAGATCCTGTGATTGAAGAGCTTGAACAGCTTGTGATCAGATCCGGAGAAGCAGTTCTGATTTACAGCAACAGTGCGCTTGAAAGACTCAGGCTGAATGGAGAAATGAAATCTGCAGGATCACTGATCTCCTCATGGATAGGCACTCCATTACGGGTAAATGCAGAAACAGTTGGAGTTCTTTCACTGAAACCCGGACAGTTCGATCTGCAGTTCACTGAGAAACACAGGGAAATCCTCGAATTTGTTTCCGACCAGGTTGCGATGCTGATTGAAAGAAATGAGATGCTTGCCTCACTGCGGGAAAGTGAGGAGAAATACAGAAATCTGGTAGAGAGCGCAAGCGATGGAATTGTCATTATCCAGGATTCTAGAATAGTATTCGCCAATAAGGAGCTTATCAGAGTACTCGGTTTTGAAACAGATGAAGTAACAGGTTTGGAATTCGGGGCGATCTTTTTCTCACAGGAAGATGCAGTGAAGTTCATTGCTGATCTCAAGGCGGCAGACGCTGAAAAAGCCGCGTTCAGCGAGATCAGACTGAAGAAGCAGGATGGATCGGTTCTCTATGTGGAATTGAACAGAAGCGCTACAACCTACATGGGAAACCGGGCGGAACTCGTATTCATAAGGGATATAAGTGAACGACAGATAGCCGAGGAGGAGAAAAACAGGCTTCAGACCCGGATACAGCACGCGCAGAAACTTGAGAGCATCGGGATGCTTGCCGGAGGAATAGCTCATGATTTTAACAATATACTGATGGGCATACTCGGCAATGCCAGCCTTTCGCTCGACCAGTTATCCCCCAAGTCCATAATTCGTAAGAATATAGAACGTATCGAAACCTCCGCTTTCAGAGCTGCGGATCTTACGAATCAGCTTCTCGCGTACTCTGGCAAAGGTATATTCGTCGTTGAACCCATTCAGCTTTCAGAGCTGATCGAGGCAATGCTGAATCTTCTTGAGACTTCCATATCGAAGAGTGCAGTTCTGGATTTTAATCCATGCAGGAATCTGCTTCCGATGGAAGGTGATGCTTCTCAGATCAGGCAGATGATTATGAATTTGGTTATCAATGCGTCCGAAGCGCTTGAAGCCGGCAAGGGTGTTATCTGCATTTCGACATGCATGGTCACAGTCAACGAAGAGTACCTGACTGAGAGTATGTTCAACGAAGATATTGCGGAAGGTATATATGTGTGTCTAACCATATCCGATACTGGCTGCGGTATTAGTGAAAGTGATTTACCATTGATATTTGACCCCTTTTTCACAACGAAAATCATCGGCAGAGGACTGGGACTGGCAGCCGTGCTCGGCATCATCCGGGGACATAAAGGAGCAATCAATGTTATATCTGAGCGTGGGGAGGGAACCAGGTTTGAAGTGCTTCTTCCCTGTACTGAAGTACATACCGGATTTTCCAATCCCCGCCTGCCCGGCCGTGAGTGCAAATGTCAGCCGGAGAGAGGTCTGATTCTTTTTGTTGACGATGAAGAAGAAGTACGAAGCGTGTGCGTCCGGATTCTGGAGAATAACGGATTCGATGTCATATCAGCCACTGACGGACTTGAAGCTGTTGAGATGTTCAGAGAGAATTCGGAAGAGATCCTTGCCGTTTTCATGGACATGCTGATGCCGAACATGAATGGTCTGGAAGCATTCGGAAAGATCAGAGAGATCAGACCTGATATCAGGGTAATAATGTGCAGCGGCTATACCGAACAGGCGGTAATGAATGATTTCAAAGATGACTGTCCTTCAGGATTCATTCAGAAACCGTTTCGAAGTAAGGATATGATACAGAAACTTACCGATATTCTGAGTAGCGATCAGTAACCCGTAACAATAGGATTACCTGGAAATTGCACTGAATATCCCTGTTTCCCCGGCCTGAAAAACAGGGAGATCTGGAAGTTCTGACGGGAATTTCCTGAAAAATTCAGTATTAGCTACAACAGAACCGGTTGCGAACTTTAAGATATATGTATATGCATTGATAACAATACATTACCGCGTCCCTTGACAACATGAATGGTTATTCACATATACGGGTTCCACTTGGGATATAGCTTAAAAAGCGAGTTAACTCTGAGTGAAATAGAACGATTACTCGGAGTTGACAACCAGATTAGTATGTCCTAGGTTATAAGTTCGCGCTGAAAAGCGCATGATCTTTAAAATTTGTGAGAAGACGAGAATCGCATAAGCATGGTCTGTGTTGGTTCCTTGGGCCAATCCTTCGGGATTGGTGCCAAGCCCTTTTAATAGGGCGAGTCTGTAAGCTATAGCAGATTAGGACCGGAATAAAATGATAGCAAACAATAATACAGGTAAATAATCCTATATAATATATATGGAGAGTTTGATCCTGGCTCAGGACGAACGCTGGCGGCGTGGATAAGGCATGCAAGTCGAACGCGAACAGAACAACTAATTCGTTAGTAGTTCTCAGTAGAGTGGCGAACGGGTGAGTAACACGTGGATAACATACCTTTCAGTGGGGAATAACATCGGGAAACTGATGCTAATACCGCAGATGTCATTTCATTGATTTTGATTTGACTAAAGGGGGGGCTCCTTAGGGACCTCTCGCTGATTGATTGGTCCGCGGCCCATTAGCTCGTTGGTGGGGTAATGGCCTACCAAGGCAACGATGGGTAGCCGGCCTGAGAGGGTGTCCGGCCACACTGGGATTGAGATACGGCCCAGACTCCTACGGGAGGCAGCAGTCTAGAAGCTTCGGCAATGGGGGAAACCCTGACCGAGCGACGCCGCGTGCGGGATGAAGGCCTTCGGGTTGTAAA
>JAUVIR010000054.1 GCA_030592645.1 Candidatus Fermentibacterota bacterium
AAAGAGCAATCTCCAATATCATCCATTTTCACGAACTTGTTGATAATGGCGAAGTTGATCCAAAAACAATGCACAGGTACAGACTCTTCAATACTTTCAAAGAACTCGGGCTTCAATGGGATGATTTCTATGTCGATCGATACAAAGCAAAACTCCTGCACGAGACAAAACCATATCCCGGTGCAGATAACCTGCTCAGGTCTTTACTGACCTAAGGAAAACTTGGCATAATTACAAATGCCTATGATCCAGAAATGCAAATGAAAAGGATCGAAGCTTCCGGGTTATTCGATTTCTTCGATGAGATCCTTATCGCAGGAAAAGGGGTTTCAGAGATGCGGATCGATTATGGCCCTGGATACCGTGTCTACTTCAGGAAGCAGGGTCGAACTGTGATAATACTGCTTGCCGGTGGTGATAAGCGGACTCAAAGCAGGGACATTAAGAGAGCGTTGCGCCTAGCGCGCAACCTATAGGAGGAATGAGATGAGCAAGACGAAAACAACTCGATACGATGTTGCTGAACATCTTCGTACGCCCGAGGAAATCGCAGCCTATCTAGAATTGAATAATGTCTTTTATCTGCTTACGATAAGATGGTCCTGCAGCTGAATCAGCGGTTTACGGGGTTCGTAGAAGCTGCTGAAAACGTATTCAGTTATCTCTTCCCTCTGATCATACGTGTAATCGTGTACGTTCGGATACAGGAGTATCATCCATATCACTTCCATGAATTTTTCGAAATCAGCGATGAAGAACTTTACTTCATGAGTTTCAACACGAATCCCGGCCTTTGAGAAACCGGTATTGCTGTGCAGTGTCCTGCCGAATGAGGCAAGGTCCTGATCGTTCCTGCGGCCGAAGAATTTTCCTGCAAAGTGGTTGTAAAGCCATGTTGTGGAATCCCGCGATGTGCAGGCGGATGACATCATCACGGCATGGATGGCCCCCTGCTCCGCCAGGATGGTCCCGTAGAGGCTCCCGAACAGCTCAGCCCAGTCGGACTCACTGGAGTAGTAAAGTGAATGATGCAGAGTGATAAGGTCCTGCCTTATGCCTTCCAGTTCCCTCCTGAGAAACCGCTGTGCATCAGCTATATGAACAAGAGCTTTGTTGTAATCCGCCACAATAGTCGTAACATGATCTATCCAGTGTTTATTTATCCTTTTTTTGATCACGGACAGGGGAATACTGTCGATATCCAGAAGGTTCAATCCTCCTCTGAACGACGCCTCGAGGATCTGAAACTGGGGCTCAGAGCCTGACCCTATTGAAAGGGCATTAAGAAGACGATCGGAGGGAACCGTTCTGTAGATATTTCCGATCACCCGCATCAGTTCTTCCGCTATATCAACCTTGTCGCTGCTGTTCTGAGACCAGGTATTGTCCTCATCGTACATATCGATCTCCCCGGCATGGATACCTTTTTCTATCAGGCCGTTCGGTGCGGATTTACTGTTCACAGCTGTACTCTCCCTTCAGATGGAGTCCCGAGGGTATGCCCGGTGGCGCATACTCCTGTAATAGATGATCCGTACTCCTTCCGCGGCTTTCAAGCAGAGCTTCCGCGTAGGCCGAACGGGACTGCGAGTATTTACCTGAGGCTATTACAAGGCCTGATCGACCCTTCCGGGCAAGCTCGGGCAGGATCCCGGCAAGCCAGCGAATGGGTGTATGATTCCTCCAGCTGTTGGTGTATACGGTGCTTATTTTTCCTGACAGCAGGTCTTCTGAGAATGTAGCCCTGTTCGAGCCGGTCTCTCCACAGAGAACCGATGTTCTGACAATCAGAGCATCGGGATCAGCTTTCAGTACAAGTATGTCCGCAACAAGCTTGGTCCATCCGTAGAATGACTTAGGGACCGCTTTTGAAGCTTCGCTGTATGGAGGATTTCCGCCGCTGTACACAAGATCTGTTGAGAAGTGAATCAGCCCTCTGCCTTTGCAGCGGCAGTACGCAGCCAGTTCGCGAGGCCACAAGGTGTTCAGAATCCAGCTTTCCGCAGGATTAGAAGCAGAGCGGGAAGGAGAGGATATTGCGGCTGTATTCACCGCAATATCGAAATCTTTACCTAGAAGGGCTTTTCTGTCCTCAGGGAAAAGAAGATCACATTTTGCAGTTGTTCCTCCCCCCCTTCGGGACAGAGGAATGATATCCCAGATATCCGAAAGATCTTCAAGAATAACAGAGCCCAGTCTGCCTGTGGCTCCTGTCAGAAGAACCCGGGGGTTCCTCAATTACTCTGTCTTCTCTCCGCGAACGGTTACGAAGGTTGCAGTGGCGCTGGCTTTCTCTTCATCACCCTGATATACCTTTGCTGCAAGCTTCAGAATCGGCCCCCTCCGTTCAACCAGTTCGGCTTCAATCCTTACCGTTTCTCCGGTAACAACCGGTTTTCTGAACTTAACCTCAATGCCGGCAGTAGCACAGAATCCTGCCACACTCATCCCGGCATAGGCCATTGCCTCGTCCAGGAGGGTCGATATCAGCCCTCCGTGAACAACACCGCTGTAACCCTGGTGCCGCTTTTCGGGAGTCCAGATAATAGTTCCCTTTCCATCCTTCCCCTCGGGCCTGAGCTTCAGCCCGAAGGGGTTCTTCTCCCCGCATACGAAACAGTACCTGTCATCATCGAAGACATCACCCATTTCGTCTCTCCTACAGAAATGCGCCCGGTTCTGAAACAATGTACTCGAAAATACCTTCAGTTCCCACAATAATGCTGCTTGACTCTCCTATGATGGTTTCAAGCGCTTCTAAAGATCGGATGAAACTGTAGAACTCAGGATAACTGTTGAAGGCGTCAGCATAAATGGCAGCGGCGGTGCTGTCTGCGACTCCCCTTATGGTGAGCGCGGACATATTCGCCATGGCGGTTATGGAATCAACCTGCAGATCGGTGTTGGCAATTATGACTTCGGACATCCTTCTGCCCTCCGCCCTGTAGCGGTTGGAGATCCTGTTCCTCTCCGCCTGCATCCGGGTGAAGACGGCAGCCTGGTTCTCTTCTGGAAGGTCTGCGCGTTTGATGCGGACATCCTCGATGTAAATACCGTAATCTTCCGCCATCCTCCTGCAAGTTCCTGTTACTCGTTCAAGTATGGCGATTCTTCCCTGAGTTGGTATCATTCTGATAAGTCTAATCGTTTCGCGGATCTCACCCTGTTCATCGATATCGAAATCCTCAAGCGTATCCGAGTAGGTAACGTTATTTACAAGCCTTACGTAATCCCCGAGACCTATGGGGTCATTCGTGCTTCTTACTATCTGGATAAGGTTGCTGTTTCCGAGCTCCTGCCTGATCATCGAATAGATTATGTCATCAAGCCGGGATAGAGCGCCGTTCTCGGTCCTTACCCTCCGCAGGAACAGAAGGGGGTTATCTATCCGCCATCTGGCGTAACAGTCTACCTGTATATGCTTCTTATCCTTGGTAACGACATCTGCGGGCGGATCATCGTATTCGAGAATTCTGTCGTCGAATATCTCCACCTGCTGTAAGAAGGGTATCTTGAAATAGAGTCCGGCTCCCTGGCTGAGGGCGACCCCCGGAGCATTGATATCCATCCATGCCTGAAGATCTGCCATCTGCTCTGGCGTTCTGTCGCCTACTATCACACGGATGGGGTTTCCAAGCTGGAGTATTACCGCCTGTTCCATTTCGTTCACCGTGAAAAAAGCACCCAGCACAACCATAAGAAGGAAGAGTGCCGCTATGCCGTAAAGCATGTGTTTGATGCGTCTCATTCTACACCTCCTACAAGGTTGTAGTGAGTCAGCGCACCCGCGGATTCATCTACTACCGTTACCGCTGCGGTATTCAGCAGAGTGGTGAGAGTTTCGAGATGAAGCCTCGTTGCCGTTACGTAAGGACTTTTTTCGTACTCCTGAGCAACAGCTGTGAACCTGAACGCCTCTCCTCTGGCATTATTGACTCTGCCTGCGCTGTAACCCAAAGCGGAGTTCACCAGCGATACTGAATCGGCCAGGGCCTGCGGTATCCGCTGATTCCTGTAACTCTCAGCTTCGTTGATATATGCCTGCATATCCTCCCTTGCGGTCGCGACGTCTTTGAACGCAGCCGAGACCGGCAGCGGAGGCTGAACGTCCATCAGCTGAACGGCGATGACATTAACTCCCATTTTGTATTCGTCCGAAATGCTCTGGATCATTTCCATCATCCGATTCTGGATTTCCAGTTTTCCGGTTGTAAGTACCGCATCTATCGCATTGTCTCCTATGATAAGCCGTGCGCTGGCTTCGGCGATATCCCGAAGAGTACCCTCCGGGTCGCGGACATTGAAAAGGTAATCCGTAGCGCTGCCGATCCGGAATTGAACCGTAATGGCGCAATCGATGATATTCTCGTCCCCGGTAAGCATCTGCGCTTCGGCCAGCATGTCCTTATCGTTGGTGAAACTGATGTAACTGGGGGGGGTGTTCGAAAGAGTTCTGAAGCCTATTTCAATCCTCTGGACAACGTTCACCGGTGGCTTGTAAACCGTCTGTACCGGCCATGGCCATTTAAAATGAAATCCCGGCGGAGTGGTAGCGGTGTACCTTCCGAAAGTGAGTACCACTCCCTCCTCCTCGGGACCGACTATGTAGAAGGGACCGCCCAGAATGACCCAGAGGAACACAACAAGCACAAGCGCCCCCCATTTGTAGTAACGGGAGTTCAGGTTCCCGGTTTTTATTACTTTCATTAAAACCTCCAGATTGAATTATTCAGTTCGCTGATTGATATGTTACATTTCCTTGAGCTTGCGCTGAAGTGTTCTCCGTCCTATGCCCAGAAGCTCCGCCGCTTTCGTTCTGTTCCCTCTTGTAATCTCAAGTGTCTTTTCAATAGCCAGCCGTTCCAGTTCTTCAAGGGATACCGGCAGCTCAGCATGAAGCTCCTGTGTCTCACCGGAAGGCATATCCGCTATCTCCTGCGGCAGGTCTGCTATATCTATCACACTTCCCGATATGATCAGAAGGCTTTCCATGAGGTTTCGCAATTGGCGGACATTGCCTGGCCAGCTGAATGCCGAAAGGCGTTCGAGCACTGCCGAGGTTATCTCCGGCAAAGGAAGGTTATGCTTTTCCGCAGCCGCTCTCATGAATGACACTGCAAGCATGGGGATATCACCTTTTCGGGACCGAAGTGGCGGCAGGTGAATTTCGATCACCTTCAGACGGTAATAGAGATCTTCTCGAAACGTACCTTTCCTGACGGCCGCTTTCAGATCGCTGTTGGTTGCCGCTATCAGCCTTACATCAACAGGTCTTGGTTGATTGCTTCCAAGCCTTGTGACAACATTTTCCTCAAGGATACGGAGCAGTTTTACCTGTACATCCGGAGGTATTTCACCTATTTCGTCCAGAAGCAGAGTTCCATGGGAAGCGGCTTCGAACTTTCCTTCCCTTGACCTTTCAGCTCCGGTATACGCTCCCCGTTCATGTCCGAAAAGCTCGTCTTCAAGAAGAGTCTCGGGTATCGCCGAACAGTTAAGCGCAACGTAAGCTCCCGTTCTTCCGCTGAGGGCATGAATATGTTTCGCGAGAACATCCTTGCCGGTCCCGCTCTCCCCTGTTAAAAGCACCGTGACTTTCACAGGAGCAACCCTGCCGGCTTTTTTTACGACTTCCCCCATGATGCGGCTCCGGTAAAGAAGGGGAGGGATGTCTTCTTTCCCGTTTGACTGGGAAGAAGACCTGCTTTCGATGGATTTAATCGAGAATGAGAACGCCCTCTGAATAGCCGATTTCAGCGCCTGTTCTCCCTCTATCTGAAGGATAACGTCCACCGCCCCGGATTTCATCCAGCTTATGGCGTCCTCGGCACTTATGTTCTTCCCGTAGATGACTATTCCGGTGGCAAGGTTAGCTTTACGCAGGGTTTCAAGAAAACCGGAAATATTCATGTCGCCTACACTTGCGGAAATAATGACAGCGTTCACCGACCGTGATCGTATCTTGCGGAGGGTCTTTCTGGCATTGGGCTGGATACTGGCGCTGTATCCCATGGAGGAGACTCTGGTCTTGAGACTCTGAGCCCTTTCCGTATCTTCATCGGCGATAAGTACTGTGCCTCTTCCGAGAGCAGTAATCAATATTATTCCCTTCCAGCGCGAAGAGCCTGAAGAGTCACTCTTGCGCAGGTTTCTTCAAAAGAAGAAATGGAGGCATGACCAGAGCATCAATACCTGTTCCGTAGAAACATCGGACAGCATCAACCGGCGCAGCGACAATAGGTTCGCCTCTGATGTTGAATGAAGTGTTAAGAATAACAGGAACTCCTGTTCTTCTGTAGAACGAATCTATGACATCATAATAGAATGGATTTGTTTTCCGGCAAACAGTCTGAACCCTCGCCGTTCCGTCAACATGGGTGACGGAGGGGATCTCCTGTATCTTTTCAGGAAAAACGGGATAGGTCTTGATCATGTAGGGAGCCTTTCCGCAGCCTTCAAAATACTCTCCGGCATAAGGCTCAAGACAGCTGGGGCAGAAGGGTCTGAAGGGTTCCCTGTGCTTAACAACACTATTCACAATATCCTTCATATCACTTCTTCTGGGATCTGCGAGAATTGATCTGTTCCCGAGAGCCCTCGGCCCGAATTCCATTCTACCGTTAAACAGTGCTACTATCTTACCTTGTTCTATCAGTTCAGCAGTTTTATCCGTAAGGTTATCGGGCCTTTCCCATGACAATCTGGCCATCCGCATAACATCCAGAATCTCTTCCTCTGTATAGGAAGGTCCGAGAAATACACTTTCCGGTCTTACCAGCGGTATTTCCGGGTAGAATTTCCTGTGGACCTGCAGAGCAGCCCCTATAGATGTCCCCGCATCATGTGATGCCGGAAAGGGGTAGACTTCCTGAAAACCGGCTTCTCTTTCAATAAGACCGTTCATCACGCAGTTAAGAGCGACTCCTCCGGAAATCACCAGTTTGTCCATTCCGGAAATATCCTTCAGATAACGTGCCATTGAAAGCACTGTCTCTTCTAAAGCCCTCTGGGCGGAGCAGGCTATGTTCTTATGCTGATCTGTTATTTCAGATCCGGGCTGTCTTGGAGGTCCTATTACTTTGAGGACCGACGGGGAAAAACACGCTTCGTGTACTCCTCTGTGTATATCAAGCATCCGGGTGTTTACCCTTATTCTGCCTTTGTCGCTGTTGATTATTTCCCTGAAAATGTCGAGATGCTCCGGCTCTCCGTAGCTGGACAGCCCCATTACCTTGTATTCGTCATTGTCCGGTATGAATCCAAGGTGTCTTGTGATTGCGCTGTAATAGATCCCGGGAGAGCCCGGAAACCTTGAGGAGGTGTGGATATCGAATCTGTTGTTTCTGTAGCTGGCCAGAATACTTGTTTCCCTTTCTCCGACTCCATCTACCGTCAGAACTGCGGTGTTATCAAATCCGGAGAAGAAAACAGCTGCATCTGCATGCGCTCTGTGGTGCTCTATGAAAGTGACCGGAGCGCTCAGCCCTGCTCCGAGGTGAGAAAGGGCTGTTCTGCCTATGTTCTTCATCCTGCGGGCACCGTTGAGCTGGGAAAGAAGGAAATGGATTCCCCCCCTCTTGAGGATGTAATGCCTGCTGTAAGAGATATTCTCCCGAACAATGAGCGAGGGAAGCATATAGAAAGCAATATGGTCTATCTGATCAGGTTTGATCGATGCTTCTGTAAGCACATACTCAATGGCCTTCTGGGGATACCCCGGATAGTGTTTGATCCGTCTGAATCTTTCCTCATCTGCCGCCGCAACCAGTTCTCCATCAATCAGGAGAGCAGCCGCTGCATCATGCTTGTAACAGTTTATACCAAGAATTGCTTTCATTTCTCTCCAGAAGGCGAAAGTTTAAGCCCATGTTCCCATTTGGTGTAATTCACAATAATATACATCCGCCTGCAAAACAGGAAGTATAGGGGGTCCGAATGCTTTCGGGACGTACGTATACCGTTCTATTCGGGAATCACTCTGAGCCAGGCATCGCATCTGTCCCGAAAGGTATTGAATGCAGCCATATCGGAAGGAGAGAGCCGGCGCCTGTGAGAACTGTAGAAAAGGTAGGGGTCTATCGGGTTCCCGTTTTCATCATTTATCTGATAATGAATGTGTGCTGCGGTGGATGTTACCCCTGTGTTGCCTACATATCCTACGATCACACCCTTTTCAACTATGGTTCCCACTCTGATACCCTCGGCTACTCCCTGAAGATGCAGGAATATCTCGGTATACCCGCTGCCGATTCCGATTTCAACGCAGAAACCGTTGTAATCCTGATTCCAGTTCACTCTGGTTACTGAACCGCCTCTGCATGTCCGGACTGGAGTTCCTGCCGGGGCTTTGTAATCAACTCCTGTATGGTAGTGATCCCCTCTGGGTTCACCGCAGGGACCAGTCATTTCTTCGAACGTTGTTATCGGCATGAAATTGAGCTGTTTCATCACTTCAGTCCCATCGGAGTAATAGTGGGAAGGATAATTGTCCCCGCTCATTTTGAAACTGTAAACCGAGAAAGCCTCATTAGAGGTTCCTTCCCTTGGAACATATCTCAACGCGATCACCTGGTTCTCCCTTCCGGTCTCTCCTATCAGTACGTAAAGGGAATCCCCTGCATTCATACCATTCCATGGATCGGAGTCCCACCACATACACCTTACAATATGTGCTCCGAGGATATCCGGCTCCGCCGCTCTATCCTGCAGGCTTGCGTATATAGAGCCGTTGATCTGCACAGCGATTCTTTCCCATGGGCATTCGATCGAATCGGTTTCGGTCGCTGATGTACTGTCAGATGCAGAGATATCCGGGGTCAGCGTGGTAACTGAATCCGGTTCCGTCAGCGTATCGGACACTGCACGTATCAGGGTATCCGCAATCGAGAGAACGTCAGCCGTCAGAGTAGAATCGGCCCGGGTGATATCCTCTGCCCGAATGATCAGCTCTCCTTCTTCCGGTTCTCCTCCGCAGTACACCATGAAGGAAATGGAGAAAAACAGAATTAGAACAGTCAGAACATTTGCTGCAGATTCTCTTTTGTTCGTCAAAATATTGACATCCATCGGGATTATGTTACGTTATTAACAATATGAAACACAATAATACGAAGAAAAACACAATACTGGTAATCGATGATGAAGAGCATATCAGATCTCTTCTGAAGGAAACCCTGGAGCTTTCCGGATACACCTGCGACACAGCCGAATGCGGAAAAGAAGGGCTTCGCATGCTCAGAGAATCGAACGGTTACGATCTTTTGATTACTGACGTAAGACTGCCCGATGTATCCGGGCTTGAGATACTTGAAATAACGGGAAAAAAGCACCCTTTTCTGCCGGTAATCGTAATCACCGGTTTCGCCACCATAGAGAGCACAAAAGCGGCTCTGAGGATGGGGGCTATGGATTACATCCCCAAGCCTTTCACCACAGGTACGGTGCTCTCTGCAGTAAACAGCGCCATTCATGCTTCATTCAGCCGCGTAAAGGGCAGGGGATTCCGGAAAATAGTATACAGAAGCCACATTATGGAACAGGTTATGGAACTGGTAAGCAAGATAGCAAAAACGGACAGCACCATTCTTGTCACAGGAGAAAGCGGTACCGGCAAGGAGCTGATAGCAAGGGCAATTCACAGCAATTCCCTGCGATCTGCTCAGCCTTTCATATCGGTTAATTCAGGTGCCCTCCCGGAGGGACTTTTAGAAAGTGAACTGTTCGGTCATATCAAGGGTGCTTTTACAGGCGCGACGGCCACACATCATGGTCGTTTTCGTGTTGCCGACGGGGGAACGCTTTTTCTCGATGAGGTTGGCAATATGAGCCCTGCTATGCAGGTCAAACTCCTGCGGGTACTGCAGGATGGGGAGTTTTCTCCAGTCGGAAGCTCTGAGATACTGACAACGGACGTCAGGCTGATAACTGCTACCAACATTAACCTCGAAGAGGCAATGAGTAAAAATGAATTCAGGGAAGATCTTTACTACAGGCTCAATGTCATTGAAGTACATGTGCCGCCTCTGCGATACAGAACCGATGATATTCTTCCTCTTTCAGAGCATTTTCTTTCAAGACAGATGGGCGCTGAGAAAAGGGATTCATGCGCTCTGGGTTCAAATACCGCTTCAATTCTTCTCTCGTATCACTGGCCGGGAAATGTCAGGGAACTGGAGAATACAATGGAGCGAGCCTGGGTTCTGTGCGAGGACAGTGTAATACTTCCCAAGGACCTGCCCGGAAGGATGCTTCCCGCACATGGCAAACCGCCTGAAGCATATCCCTCCCGAAACGGAATCCAGCTTGATTCCCTATTGGATAATATTGAGAAGCACTATATCATTAATGCGCTGAAGCGGAGTAAAGGAAACAGAACTCTTGCAGCGGGGTTGCTTTGTCTTAAACGAACAACCCTTCTTGCGCGTATAAACAGTCTCGGAATACGTAAGGATACAGGCAGGAACTGAATGAGTGCGAAGAACAGAATTCTTATAGTTGATGACGACCGGGAGGTAAGGTCCTTCTGCAGAGAAGTTCTCGAACACCAGAACTTTTCAGTCGAGGAAGCTGAGAACGGGGCGAAAGCCCTGGAAGTACTTGAAACAACCTCTTTCAGCCTGATCCTAAGCGATATCATGATGCCGGATATCAGTGGTCTTGACCTTGCTTCAAAAGTAAGGGACGACTACCCTGACACTTTCGTAATCCTGATCACCGGACATGGCTCAATCGACCTTGCAAAGGATGCTATTCAGCGGGGTGCCTTTGATTTTATTACAAAACCTTTTAAAATTGCCGAGCTCAACCAGATAGTTGACAGAGCCCTTGAAATGCGTGAAAAACAGCTTTCAGTTCTCCCTTCCCCTGAATTGAAAGATCTTTACGATCTAACCGTTAATATAAACATCTCTAAACAATCCCTTCAAATATATCTGAACAATCTTGCGAACAGTCTAAGAAAAACTTTCAGGGGAGACTCTGCAAGAATATACCTGGCAGAAGAGCCCGGCAAATTTTCTCTTCTAAGAAAGGCTGGTTCCGGAGATGAAGATCTTCTGAGCGAAGAAATCTGGGATTCTTCAAGTAAGGCAGCCCTTGTAAGCGACGTGGGTTATCTTGCCGGTGAAGACTCGGAACACCTGCTTTCCGAAAAAATAGGTGTATTTTCCCTGATGGCTGTACCGATTCCATGCCCGGAGGGTAACCTCGGAGTATGTATGGTAACAAGATCGCGAATTCCGGCGTCATTCACGACAAGAGATCTTAAACTTATGGGACTGTTTTCTGCCCAGGCTGGTAATCAGCTTATGAATTACAGTATGGCTTCCAATCTCAGAGATCAGGCCGATAATCTTGAACGTGTTAATATCCTGGCCGCTAAATTCACATCTTCTCTTGATACAAGCCAGGTTCTTTCCTCCATAAGCCGGGGATTGAAAGCCATGGTTGAATTTGACCTTTTCGGGATTTTCCTCAGCGGCAAGGATATGATTCCTCTCAGTTACATGCTGGTGAGATCAGATATTCCCGATAATGTGCTGGAGACAGATTTTCGTACTATCCTGGAAAAAACGCAGGACCGCAACGATGTACAGCTTTTCCTCGATAGTGGAATCAGGGATTCATTCGCCAGCGCAAGGATCACAGACTGGCAGCGTTCCCCTGCCGTTGATATCGTTGACCTTGGTGAATTCGGTTCCTTCAGGGGAATGATAGTTCTTGCAAACTGGCCAAATGAAAAGAAATCCGGAAAAGCTCCGTCATACATACCAATACTCATAAGGCACGCTGCTGCTGCTGTAAGTAATGCTTACCTTTTTGAAACAAGTGAGAGAAACTATATCCAGGCCATCTCAGCTCTGGCGAGTGCGGTAGATGCAAAGGACCCTTATACTCACAACCACTCCAGAAATGTAGCTGCATACGTCACCCGCATAGCCGCACGAATGAAGCTTCCTTCCAGGGAAATATCCCTGTTGCACAACGCCGCCCTGCTTCATGATATAGGAAAAATAGGCATACCTGAAACAATATTGAACAAGGAAACCTCTCTTACGAAAGAGGAGTACCATATCATCAAGACACATCCGGAAGTAGGTTACAATATTCTCCGACCAGTTACAGCGTTTGCTAGTTTCATCAACGCTGTCAGGTACCATCATGAGCGATTCGACGGAAGCGGCTATCCGGCTGGGCTTTCAGGTGAAGATATACCTTTCAATGCCAGAATGCTGGCTGTTGCGGACTGTTTCGATGCAATAACTTCGGACAGAGTTTACAGGAAGTCTCCGGGTGTCGAATTCGCGATAGAGGAAATCAGTAAAAACAGCGGAACTCAATTCGATCCAGTTATAAGCGATGCTATTCTTTCCATTCTGGAAACAGCTACGCCTGAAGAGATTGTTGATCAGTACATATCAATAGCCTCAAACCAGATTGCTTTTTCTTAGAATACTGCTCATGTCGAATTCATACTCGAATAGTTAGTCATGCTGTATATTTCATGTGAAAATATATACGTTCGAAAGGAATCCAGATGCCTGATATAATCGATATTCACGCACGTCAGATCCTCGATTCCAGAGGAAATCCCACCGTAGAGGCCGAGGTTTTTCTTCTCAATGGAGGATGGGGAAGGGCAGCTGTTCCCAGTGGAGCCTCAACGGGAGAACATGAAGCTGTAGAACTTAGGGACGGCGGGGACTCTTACGGCGGCAAAAGTGTACGAAAAGCCATTGAAAACATCGAAATGATCATTGCGCCTGCAATATGCGGTCTTTCGGCAATAAACCAGGCGGCAATTGATGGGATCATGATCCGGCTGGATGGAACTCCCAACAAAAGCAAGCTGGGTGCTAACGGTATGCTGGCCGTTTCAATGGCGGTATCGAGGGCGGCGGCAAGCCATCTGGGGCTTCCGCTGTACAGATATCTCGGCGGTCCTGGAGCAAGGCACCTCCCCATACCTTTCATGAATATTCTCAATGGCGGCCAGCATGCTTCTAATCCTATCGATCTGCAGGAATTCATGATAGTCCCGGCGGGATTTGAAACTTTCAGCAGAGCACTGCAGGCGGGAACAGAGATATTTCACGCTCTTAGACGAAGGGCATCGTCTATGGGTCTTTCAACTACCGTAGGTGATGAGGGAGGACTCGCCCCCGATCTGCCTTCCAACAGAGCGGCTCTGGAGCTGATAGTCGAAAGTATCGGCGACGCCGGGTATATCGCCGGGAAAAATGTCTTTATCGCTCTTGATCCGGCTGCCAGCGAATTTTACAAAGATGACCTCTATTTCATGCATGGATGTGACCCGGAGGGGCTCTCTTCCGCCAGGATGGTGGATTACTGGAGCGAACTCATCGACGAATTCCCGATTGTAAGTATCGAAGATGGTCTCGCAGAAAACGATTGGGAAGGCTGGGCACGGATGAACGGTCTTCTTGGGGACAGGATATTGATCATCGGAGATGATCTTCTTGTAACCAATGAGGAAAGGCTGGCAAGGGCTATAAGCTCCGATGCCGCCAACTCGATTCTAATAAAGCTGAACCAGATAGGAACGGTTACCGAAACGATGAACACTGTGAATCTGGCCCACAAGAATGGTTGGAAGACGGTTGTCAGCCACAGGAGCGGCGAAACGGAGGATACATATATCAGCGATTTCGCTGTTGCCATGAACACAGATCTTTTAAAAACGGGCTCCGCCTGCAGAACGGATAGAGTCGCCAAGTACAACCAGCTGCTGCGGATAGAAGAAGAGCTTGGAGCTCAGGCGATCTTCAGAGGTCCTCAATTTTTCGAAATATCCAACGGGGAGTGATTTGAGACAGCAGGGTAACGGTAACAGAAGATTGTTTTACGTTATACTCGTTTCTGTTTTTGTTATCGTTGCAGCGATCCTCGTCTTCAACAGGCATGGATTCATTGCCCTGGCCGGACTCAAAGGAGATGTTGACCGGATATCCCTTTCGATCGAAAGCCTTAATGCGGAGATCGATTCTCTTGAACTGGAGATCGAGCTGCTCCAGAACGACTCTATCTATCTTGAGCGAATGGTCAGGGAAATTCTTGGATGGGGTCGGGAAGGTGAACATATTGTGAGGTTCACGCAACCCGACTCAACGGAAGCATCCTTCTGAGCGCCGCTGAATTCTCCTGCAGAATCTCATCCGTCGGGAGGAGAGGTGTCTCCATTATCGATGAACGCGGCATCGAAACGGGAGCAAGAGTCGCAGGACGTATCTACCACGAAACAAAGCCGGTCACCGGGGATTATGCTGTTGCTGTCACAACTTCAGATATACCGATAGTTGAAAAAATTCTGCCAAGAACAGGTATCCTTCAGCGTACAGCATCGAGCGGCAGATCAACCCAGATAATCGCTGCCAACGTCGACATGGTCCTTATAGTCGCCTCTTTCAAGCATCCTGTATTCAGCGATGGTTTTGTCTGCAGGGCTCTTGCAGGGGCCAGCTGGAAAGATCTGAAAGCGGTCATCGTGCTGAACAAGATGGATCTCTTCAGCGCGCATGATGAAGAACTGAAAAACAGGATTCAGGCCACCTACGATCGGGAAAGAACAGGTTATCCTCTCTTTCCTGTCAGCTGCATAACGGGCTGCGGCACCAATGAACTGCTGGAGCACATAAGAGGAATGACCGTCGTCATGACAGGTCCGTCCGGAGCGGGAAAAACCTCACTTGTAAAGTATTACAATCCATCCTTAGACGTAAGAATAGGCGCCCTCAATCCCAAGACCAGCAGAGGCAAACATACAACGGTTGCCGCCCAGCTGATCTACCTTGATAAGAATACTGCCGTTATCGACACTCCAGGTCTGAGAATGTTCTCCATTGATCATATTCCCCGGAACGATCTGCAGTTCTGTTTTCCCGAATTCGCGGATTACCTTGATGAATGCAGATTCAGGGACTGTCTGCACCTTACCGAACCTGGATGCGCTGTAAAATCAGCCGTTGAAAACGGATCGATTTCGAAGATACGTTACAGGAAATACACCGATTTCATGAACGAAAAGAAAACCTAGATCAGGAACTATTTCCTTCTGAAGGAAATATCCCTCCTGATCTCTTCAAGCAGTTTGCGCCAGGGCTCCCACTGCTGAGGGTGTTTCTTCATCACATCCCGGACATTCTCCCTGACTATCAGGAATCCGAACAGAGATATGAACGCCAGAAGGAATACCTCCAGTATGATGTAACTTCGCTTCGGCTTGCTCTTCCAGCCGGGGTGGCTCGGCGGGTCGAGAACCCTGATCGACTGCTGCTCTCTCCCTTCGGCAACCACAGCCTGCTGCAGGCTCATACTGGCACCGGCAGATAATCTCAGCGCCATTTCGTAATCCGCTCTCAAGCCTGCGTATTCGTACTGAATGATCGAAAACTGATCCGGGGACATTGAAGAGAGAATATCATCGTAACCTTCTGCCGGGGTACCGGATTCAAGCATTCTGATCACTTCGAGAAGTTCTTGAGCCTGCCGTTCCTTCAGAAGAGCAACTGGGCTGTAATCACCAGAGATACCTGCCCGTAGTGCAGACGCATCAGTAAGAAGGAGTATGTACTGTGTTTTGAGCTCTGCGATGCTCTCTATGAAAACCTGCAATTCCTCATCCGGAAAAAAGATACCATGCTCTTCCTCAAATATCTGCAGGCTAGCAACGGCATTATTGAGCAGACTGTCCGCATTCCTTTTTCTTATTTCAAGAAACGCCGTTGTCTGTTCAAGCCTGCTGATGTTGATTTCGTTGTTAATACTGTCAAGTGTAGCTATAATGGATTCGGATACTTCAACAGCATACCATGGATTTGAAGCTGTAAACTCTATTCTCAAGAATCCTGAAGGGGTAATGCTGGTTGTATAATTTTCCAGGAATTTCTTTCTTGCCCAGTAAAGCCCAAGGGGCTTGTTCTCATCGTAAATACTTCGAAGGTCTGTTGAATCGAGAAAAGCGGTTGACATAATCACATGCTCAGTAAGAGATCTGCTTTTCAGTATTTCTTCGAAGACATCCGACATGGTGGTCATCAGGGGCAGAGAGAATCCCATGCCGCCGCTGAAGTAACCCGCAAATTCTGACAGACCAAGGCCGGCAATTGAAAGACCGGAGGCTGACTGGTCTTCGGGCGGCATTATAGTCGAAATTACAGTGTACTTCTTCGTCAGCATGAAAGTAACAACAACGGTAGGGATCATGATGATAAGAAATGCCTTCACAAGGAACCATCTGTTTTTCAGCAGAAGGTAGAGGTACCACAGGGGTCGTTTTCCTTCGCTCATATCAATCCAGACTCTTCCACGCTATAATTATCGACGCGATGCTTGTAAAGATCAGCAGAGGATCCTGCCAGCCTACCAGTACCTTCCGGGGAACAACGATTGCGGATCCAGGAGCAATCACACGAGCATCGGAACATCGTATCTCTTCTCCGTCCGGCAGTATCACCTTGATCCCGGATTCGGATGCCTCACGCAGGAGCCCTCCAGCCTGCGAGATATAAAAGAATGTTTCCATTCCAGCCGTGTACGAATATACACCGGGTGCGTAAACACTTCCTGATACCGTAACAACAGGCGGTATCCCGGGACAGACAACTCTATCTCCGGGCAAAAGCTGCGGTTGGATCGAAGGATCATCCAAGGGGGCTCTGATCTTCTCTTCGCTGCCGTCCCGAAGGACTCTCACAATGTAACAGCTGTCCCTGGAAGCCCACGACCTGGTTCCGCCAACCCGCTGAATGAGATCGCTCACAGTTTCTTCATAGATGTATTCCACAGTTCCTCTGGCGCTTCCGGCCCAGGCTGCGTAGTCCTGCGAGCCTCCATAGGCGGTCGCAAAGGAACCTGACATTCGAACAGCACCCTCTATAATCACAAACTCCTCCGCCCTGGGCACGTGCACTCTATCTCCCTGGGAAAGAACAGGATTAGACTGCATGGAACCATTCAGGAGAAAATCTGTAATATCGACCTCTGTTGTATCGCCATCTGAGTGCAGTATCTGGATCGATGTCCAGCTTCCGGAGGATGCTATCCCCCCTGTCATATTCAGCAGGTCTGTCAATCTGCTGGCTCCGGTGACATTGTAGATTCCCTGTGTAACTACCTGTCCCGTAACGGGAACCCTGAATGCTCTTATTACGGCAAGTCCCGCCATTCCGCGTAACCCTGGATATTTTGAAGCGAAACCGGCTTCAATAAGATTGGTTGCCTCGTAAAGCCTGAGCCCGGCAACCAGCCAGGCACCAGTTGAGGGGACAACAGCGTAACCATCGGGTGTGATCGTCATATAGAGAATGGATTCTTCAAAGTTTCCAAGCAACATAGCCGATGCCGCCCCTTGTATGGAAAACCAGAGAACATCACCCGGACCCACAACATACTCAGCAGGATCGATCTCCTCGATCATGGCCTGCGTAGGTATAAACTCAGCCGTTTCTCCACTGGCAAGCAGAAGCAGAAGCAGAAAGATCATTATTTACTCCATCTATAGAAGGCTGGCAACCATAAGAGCTTTTATAGTATGCTTTCTGTTCTCAGCCTCATCCCAGACAACAGAAGAACTACCTTCAATAACGTCAACAGTAACTTCATTGCCCTTCACTGCGGGCAGACAGTGCATGAATATAGCTCCGTGATTTCCCGTCAGTTCCATCATTTCAGAATTGACCCTGTAGGGTTCAAGAAGTTTCATTCTATCAGCAACCTTATCCTCTTCACCCATGGACACCCAGACATCCGTATATATAACATCGGCCCCGGGCACAGCTTCCTCGATTGAAGAGGTTATTGTAAGCGTCGAACCGGAATCATAAGCAATC
Source organism: Candidatus Fermentibacterota bacterium (assembly GCA_030592645.1). Taxonomy (GTDB): domain Bacteria; phylum Fermentibacterota; class Fermentibacteria; order Fermentibacterales; family JCC-6; genus Aegiribacteria. Next base: position 17,847 of record JAUVIR010000054.1, read on the forward strand.
TGCTTCGCAGTATCAACAAGCTCCGATTCAGGGTAAAGAGATTCCGGCGCAAGAATAGTGCAGTTCACACCCATTGTGGCGCATCCTACCATAAGGCTGTTTGCCATATTGTTCCTGCCGTCACCTGTATAAACGAAATTCAATCCCGCCAGATGCCCGAAGTTTTCTTCCATGGTCATCAGGTCAGCAAGAACCTGGGTCGGGTGGAACATGTCCGTCAGTCCGTTGTATACAGGCACCCCTGCGAATGCGGCAAGTGTTTCCACTGTCTGGTGTTCAAAACCTCTGAACATGATCGCGTCGAACATTCTGCCGAGAACTCTGGCCGTGTCTTCGATACTTTCTTTCACTCCGAGCTGTATGTCGGAGCTGGACAGGAATACGGGGTGCCCGCCCTCTTCTCCGAATGCAGTTTCAAAAGCGCATCGCGTTCTTGTCGATCTCTTCTCGAAAAGCATAGCGAGGGTCTTTCCTCTGAATCTCTGATTGATCTGAAAAGCGGTCCGCTCTGCCTTGAGCAGGTGAGAGACGTCAAGAAGGTAGCGAATGTCGTCCCCCGAAAGGTCCAGAAGTGTAAGCAGACTCC
>JAUVIR010000004.1 GCA_030592645.1 Candidatus Fermentibacterota bacterium
AGAACTGAGAACCTTGAAGATCTGAAAGATTTCCACAAATGCATCGGTTCAAACCTCAGATTGGTCGCCTCGCTTCAGTCGATTCCGGTTTCGGATAATCTGCCGCTTGGACAGCAAGAAGACAGTCGGGGACAGATGTCGCCTCACAGAGAACATGGGGGGTTGAGCTCAAAGAAAGACAAGCCACTCCGCGCCGGACTCACCTCAGATAGCACCAGAAAGTCAGACTGTAAGGACAATAATATCAATGATATAACCGACTCACGAATTCAGACTGAAGACAGCTTATCATCAGCCTTCATACCGATTTTGCCGGACTCGGAAGTCTCCTCTGCATTTGGACTCAAGGGATTCAGCTCTCTCGGATCGAAGACAAATCCAGTCCTGCAGATTCAATACCCGATGCCGTGGAAAATACTCGCGGAACGCGAGTCATTTTTGGAAAATTCTGGAAATTCTGAACTTTGGTACCCCTGACGGGATTCGAACTCTGAGGTTTGCCTGGTGAATCCTGGCTAATTCTCCCTGAGCAGCACATCAAGTCGCAATCTTTAGATAGTGGTTCATCGGTACTGCAGAATCGAGTTTCCTATTGACGAGTGTTTATGTGAGGATTGATAGTACTCTCGAAGAAATCTCAATGTTTCACTATGCATGAGGATGTTATTATGAAGTACATGACCGCACTTCTGTTGTTTGCGCTTTTCACAAGTACATTTGGAGGCCAGGATTCGCTGACAGTCATCCATTCGAGCACAGCTCTTTACACCGGATCGGGCGGTGAAAGCGCCATGGTTGAATATTATCTGCTCTCCGACTCCAGTCTGCATTTCATCAAACTGTATATACACGGTTCGGATGAATACACACTCCCTCAGACTGTGTCTGCCTCTGGAGTGCGTTACTCCGACGGAATGGACATGACATGGTGGGAAAGGGCGGATTCAGCGATGATCCAGCACAGGGATACTCTGGGCAACTGGCAGACTGAGGTTACGCTGACACTGGAAGATATCGAAGGTTACTAACCGGACTATTCAGCGGTAAGAACCAGCAGCTGACCTTCAGCGCTTATTTCAAGATCAAGCGGGTAGCCCTGCAGATCGATCTGGCTTTCAATAAAGTAGTTACTGCAGTTGTAGGAAACCTGTCTGTTCATACGATTCCAGGTCAAAACGTATCAGCGTTCCTTCCATGGTTGCTACAATGAAGCAGTCTGGAAGGGAACACAGGGATCTGGCTCCAGATATATCCTCAATCGTATGAATGACGGATAGATCGGGTGTGTGTATGACTGTGATTCCCGCCCGCAGCGCATGATCGAACTCCGTAAGATCAGTACAGCCGGGAAGTGTAAGAAGTGCTGCCGCCACACAGGCTGTCATGAGTACCGGGCAATTAAAAATCTTTCGTCGTCTGCTGTAACGCAATCTGTATCAGCTTTCGATTATGAACAGGTTGTCTCCGAGGTTTACGGATACTCCGGATTCAACCGGAATTCCAGTGATGATGCCTGATGCAGGCGCTGTTATCTCGTTCTGCATCTTCATCGCCTCAAGAACAAGGACACCCTGACCCGCTTCCACCTTTTCCCCATCGCTGCACATGATCTCCACCACAAGTCCGGGCATGGGAGCGGTTACGACCAGCCTTCCTCCCGCCTGCGGTTTTTCTGTCGTGACGACTTCCCGTTCGTCCGTTACAGCAAATTCGTATATCTCTCCCCTTGTGGTAACCTGATACTTCTTCCCGAAACGTTCAACTTCGACATTGTAGGATTTGCCGTCAAGAAGGATCGAAAGGTGAGCCGGAGATATCCAGGAAATGCTTACAACCTTTTTTTTGCCGTCTACCTCAACCTCGAACAGTTCATCGTGCGGGCGGACCTCAAGCCTTGAAGCCTCTACTTTAAGAAGATGTTCTCCATCAGATACTTCGAATGCCACCGTACATCCTTCCTGAAAGTTTCCACCTGTCGTCCTGCTTCACATCGGAAACAAAATCAACATTTTCATCATTCATCGCTACTATAGTGGCCGCGATCGCGGAGATCTCAAGATAATCGTTCGTTCTGTTATGCTTGATCCTGGTCACGATACCTGTATCGTAGTTGCCTTCGGCAAAGCCGCTGTCTACAAGTACCTTCCTGTGGAAGGGTATCGTTGTTTTGATGCCCTTTATCTTGTACTCATCAAGAGCTCTAAGCATCCTTGCTATAGCCTCCTTGCGGTCTTTGCCCCACGTGATGACCTTTGCCAGGAGAGGATCATAATAAACAGGAACGTCATAATCCGCAGATATCCCCGATTCAACCCTGACTCCGGGTCCTGCCGGTTCAACAAGCTCCCTTATGTAGCCTACCGAAGGGAGAAAAGTCTCAGGATCCTCCGCTGAGATCCTGCATTCGATGGCAGCCCCGTTTATGCCGATATCTTCCTGACTCATGCCGAGTTTCTCACCAGATGCTATCCTTATCTGTTCCTTGACCAGGTCGATACCTGTTATCAGCTCGGTTACCGGGTGCTCGACCTGCAGCCTTGTGTTGACCTCAAGGAAATAGAAATCCCCTGAAGAATCGACAAGAAATTCCACCGTGCCCGCGTTCGTGTATCCCGATGCTTTGACCGCGGTAATCGCGGCCCTGCCCATCCTCTCCCTCATTGCGGAGTCCAGCATGCAGCAGGGGGATTCCTCAATGAGTTTCTGGTAACGTCTCTGAACCGAGCATTCCCTCTCATTGAGATGTATTACGTTACCGTAGTTGTCCGCGAGAATCTGTATTTCAACATGTCGCGGTTCAATCAGGTACTTCTCCAGAAAAACGTCCGGATTGCCGAACGCGGATAGAGCTTCGGCACCAGCCCTTGTGAAAGCGGACGGCAGTTCCTCTTTCGAATGTACTACACGAACACCCTTCCCTCCGCCCCCTGCAGCGGCTTTGAGGAGAACGGGATATCCCGTTTCCGCTGCGGCAGCCAGAGCTTCCGCTTCGGATTTCAGGGGTTCCATTGCTCCTGGAATTATAGGTACGCCAGCCTTCACCATCACCTTTCGTGCTTCAGTCTTGTTTCCGAGGAGTGCCATTGATTTTGAATCGGGACCGATGAAAATAAGCCCTGCGGCAACACAGGCGGCAGGCAGGGCGGGATTCTCGGCAAGAAATCCGTAGCCGGGATGAATCGCCTGACAACCGGACTGCAAAGCGGTCTCGATAATCCTGTCGATTACCAGGTAGCTCTCTACCGAGGGAGCAGGGCCTATCTCGTAGGCCTCGTCCGCATACCTTACGTGCTTGGCCGATCTGTCAGCCTCGGAAAATACAGCCACTGAGGTTATACCTGTTTCATGGCAGGCCCGCGCTATTCTTACTGCTATCTCACCTCTGTTCGCTATCAGGATCTTTTTAATAGCTGTCATAATGGCCCGTTTCCATGCTTCCTCGGAGGCATGGTCTCGCGCTTGCCATCAAGTATCCGCAGCGCAGAGATAACTTTATGTCTTGTTTCATGGGGTTTAATCACTTCATCGATATATCCCATCCCTGCAGGCACCCAGGGGTTGCTGAACATCTCGTCGTATTCGTCGATGAGAAGCTGCCGCTGGGATTCAGGATCAGCATCCTTTGCGATCTCCCTTCTGTAAAGGATCTTTACAGCACCCTTGGCTCCCATTACCGCTATCTGTGCGGAAGGCCAGGCGAAATTCATGTCAGCGCCTATATTCTTGGAATTCATCGCTATGTAGGCTCCCCCGAACGCCTTTCTGGTTACGACGGTAATCCGCGGTACGCTGGCTTCACAGAAAGCGTAAAGGAGTTTCGCCCCCTCCTTGATAACCCCGGCATGCTCCTGTTCAACCCCCGGCAGAAAACCGGGCGCATCCTCAAACACAAGCAGGGGTATGTTGAAGCAATCGCAGAACCTTATGAATCTTGCTGCTTTGGCAGAAGAAAGGGTATCCAGTACTCCAGCAAGCACAGCAGGCTGATTTGCCACGATACCGATCGGCTTTCCATCCATTCTCGCGAATCCCACTATCATGTTGGGAGCGTAATCTTCATGAACCTGAAAGAGTTTTCCATCATCGACAACTGAGTGTATTACCAGTTTTATATCGTAAGGCATTGACGAATCCGCCGGAACTACTGTATCCAGGGATTCATCACTTCTCTCAACAGGATCGGTACATTGCATCATGGGCGGGTCGCTCATGTTGTTCTGAGGCAGATAAGTCATGAGTTCCCTGATCATCGCCAGGCATATCTCCTCGGAGCTGACGGAAAAGTGCGAAACACCGCTTTTTCTGCTGTGAGCGGCAGCACCTCCGAGATCCTCAAAAGTTACATCCTCATGGGTAACTTCTTTGATAACATCAGGTCCGGTCAGGAACATATAGCTTGCCTGATCGATCATGAAAACAAAATCGGTCAGGGCGGGGGAATAAACAGCTCCGCCCGCGCAGGGCCCCATAATGGCTGATATCTGCGGAACAACACCGGAAGCTTTTACGTTTCTGAAAAATATGTCACCGTAACCTGCTAGCGAGTTTACTCCCTCCTGTATCCTTGCCCCTCCGGAATCCTTAATTGCTATTATGGGAACTCCGTTTTTCAGAGAGAGATCCTGCAGGCGTGATATCTTATCTGCCACGGCTTTTGAAAGTGAGCCGCCGAAGATGGTGAAGTCCTCCGCATACACGTAAACCTGCCGCCCGTGGATCCTGCCGTAGCCCGTTACTACTCCGTCTCCGGGGATCTTCTTACCAGCCATACCGAAATCGTTGCAGTTGTGAGTAACAAGCATGCCCATTTCATTGAATGTTTCCGGGTCAAGAAGCAGGTGAAGACGCTCCCTTGCAGTCAGCTTGCCGTCCTCGTGTCTTTTTTTTATCTTCTTCTCGCCGCCGCCCGCAAGTGCTTCAGATCTCAATTCATCAAGTCTGGACACTTAACCCCCCTTGTTTTCAGAAATAAAAATAACTGTCCTATCAGTCTTCCTCCCGTATCAGGATAATCATACCGGTAGTATCCTCGCTGACATATATCCCGCCTTCGGTATCCACCGCGACATCTTCTATGTTGTAAAAGCCTTCTGCAAATGAAGTCACTGTGCCATCCTCATCCACCATGGAAAGCCTCCCAGAACCTGTTCCAGTATCCTCTTCAGCGATGTACAGCGGAAAATACCCGTCGATGCTGCTGCAAATACCTTCTGGGGAACACAGACCGCTGCAGAAGACATCCCATTCACCGGAATCAGGATCGATACGAAACAGAGAAGCCTGAATAAAGCCGAAACCGGAAAGCTCGTTACATACGTAGACAACACCGCTGGTGTCGGCAATAATATCTGAACAGCTCCATAGATAAAGCGAAGAGGAAAGCGGGTACGAGCCTGACATGTCAATCCTGCGGACACCGGTCAGTATCGGCGGTATGATGGATGCTTCCAGACTGGATTCCGTAACGGCGAAGATGCCTTCCTCAATCAATGCGACTCCTTCAGGATACTGAAGGCTGTCACAGAGGATTTCCAGCTCTCCTGAAGGCTTGATCGCTATCAGACGACCGTATTCCACGTCCTCGGTAACATAGATCACTCCCGCGCTGTCAGCGGCAAGACCTTCGGGATGATTCAGGTTTTCAGCAACTATGGTCGCATTTCCGTGCTGATCTATCCTGTAGACTGCTCCAGTCCCTTCAGCAGCTGCATACAGGCACCCCGAAGAGGAAAACACAAGTCCGTCAACACCACTGATCCCGGTACTGAATACCGTAGCGGAAAACCCCTCGGGCAGAGTTATTCTGGATAGTACATCTCCATGAACAGGCTCATCGGGAGTACCGCCCGGCACGGATGCCGTAATTGCCATAAAGGTTAAAAAAAGTGTATTATGCATTATTCCAATCACTGCATCGGTCAGAGCTACAACAGACACCAAGATTGTATCTGAGCGTGTCGAAGTCAAGATGAATCAACCCATCGTCTGTACCAGCACATAAAATCTGTATTCTTTTCAGTGCTGACCCCACTTCTGTTTCGCGAATGTAAACTTCTATCTTGACCAAACAACTCTCTTTTCTCTATTATTAAGGTCATTGGAAGTCGTTGCCTGACTGAAAAACCTAAACGAAAGGTTAACCATCGAATCTTCAATCAAGATTCTCCTTGTCGAGAACAACCTTGAGGATGCAAGGTATTTCCGCAGTATTCTGCAGGATGTATCCTCTGAATCGTTCTATATTGAAAGGGTGGATAACCTTGCTTCCGCACTTGCCGTGATCGGGGAGACTGACTTCGACGTTATCGTAGCGGATCTGAACCTGCCGGACAGCTCCGGCAGTGAAACCGCGTTTCAGATCTGCCGAAGCGCCATCAAAGTACCCCTCATAGTTCTGATGGAAATCGATGACGAAAAAATCGAGCTCGAATCTCTGAAGGCTGGTGCTCAGGATTTCCTCGTTAAGGGAAAGCTGCAGTCTGATAATATCTGGAGGGCGATCCGCCACTCCATCGAGAGAAAACAGCTGGACTGGCAGCTGCGGCTCGCCAGGCGCAGGCTCAGAATTCTTCATGATACAGCATCAAAACTCGCCGGATGCACCATGAAAAAGGATGCTTTCCAGCTCGCTATCAAGTCTTCCGGGATTCTTCTGCCTGATACGCTGTGCCGGATATTCACCGAGAAAGATGGAATACTCACTATTACAGCCGCCTCACCTGAACTGCGCAAAAGCATCGGAAGCGATACAAAACTGGATTTTGGTCTTGTCGGAATGACCTTTGCGGAAAGGCGTACATTTCAATTCAGAAGCCATGACGATATACCATCATTGAGTCCCGAAAGTGAAAACTACAGATCCGGGATTTCAATACCCATCGGATCCAGCGCTGTATTTCAGTGTATCTCAAGAGAACCGGACGCCTTCACGAATGATGATACTAACATACTTGAGATGCTGGTAGGACATCTAACCGGAACGGTAGACAGAATAAGCCTTGAACGCAAACTCAGGAATCTGGCAGTTCATGACCCGCTTACAGGCGTATTCAATCGAAACTTCTTCCAGACAGCCTTGAATCGCGAGAAACTCAGAGCTGAAAGATACAACAGCAGTATTGGTTTTCTTATGGTCGATATTGACAACTTCAAGGAGATCAACGATCTCTACGGTCATCTCATAGGAGACAAGGTGCTCAGGGAAGTGGCTTCGTACCTGTCCGAATCCATCAGGGAGAGCGATTATCTCATCCGCTACGGGGGAGATGAGTTTCTCCTGATACTGATAGAAACGGGACAGACGGCATCGCTGGTCAGAGAGAGGATTATCAATGGTGGAAAACTAGCAGAAAAGACAATTCATCTCATCGGGTCACCTGTAACCCTTTCAATAGGTCATTCCCACTGGAATTCTGAGTCCGCTATTTCCATCCGTGAGACGTTAGCCGAGGCGGACCGCAGGATGTACGAACACAAGAGAAGTAAATAGGTTATTCAAGCTTGGCTCTCTGCCAGGCATTCTCCATCATCTCCATATCAGCTTCAGCAAGGGAATAACCTGCTTCCCTGAGTATTCGTTCCATTCCTGTAAACCTGTCAATGAATTTATTATTATTGCTCCTTAACACCGCTTCGGGCTCGAAACCAAGCAGCCTGCAGTAATTCACCAGACTGAAGAAAACATCGCCGAGTTCAGCATTCTCAGCTTCCGTATCGCCACTCTGTAATGCCTTTTCGAATTCCTGGATCTCTTCAAAGATCTTACGGAGGGCGCCACCGGCATCGGGCCAGTCAAATCCGATTTCTGAAGCTCTCTGCTGGATTCTCCATGCTGTCTGGAGGGCAGGCATGGCCGATGGAATGGAACCAAAGAATCCCTCATCCTTCTTCTCCTGAGCCTTGATGGCCTCCCACTGCTTTTCAACGTCCCTTGCGGAAAGACAATTTTGCCGCTCAAATACGTGAGGATGCCGCCTGATCAGTTTCTCAGAAATTCCTTCAACAACATCCCTGAGTGAGAATTCACCCCGCTCTTCGCATATATCAGCTGACATGATGACGTGAAGGAGAAGGTCGCCCAGTTCAGTCCGCAGAAGGTTCATGTCATTCTTCTCAATTGCATCGGCAACTTCGTAGGCTTCCTCGAGCATATAGGGGCTCAGTGAGGCAACTGTCTGTTCCCTGTCCCAGCTGCAGCCTGCAGGACTTCGAAGTTTTCTGACGATCTGCACAAGACCGGTAATGGCTTCTAACAGTCCTTTCTGCGGCTCAGCCATGAATGGCTCCGGGTCCGAAGGATTCCCCTGCTTCCATATACAGCTCCGAGAGGGTTGGATGCGGATGAATCATCTCCCCGATCCGGGATGCCCGCACACCCAGATTTAAAGCCATAACAGCCTCGCCGATAAGACTGCTTGCGTCAGCGCCGACCATCTGCACTCCTATTACGATACCGTCGCTCTCACGGGCAATTATCTTCATGAAACCCTCAGTTTCGTTCATTCCCACTGCCTTGCCGTTCGCGATATACCTTGAGATACCCGTACGGACGGGCACACCTCTCTTTTCCCACTCCTCCAAACCGGGACCTGCCGTGGCTATTTCAGGGGAAGTGAAAATACAGCCGGGCATCGTATCCGGATTGATCTTTCTGCTACCGTCCCCGAACATCTGATCCACAGCCGCAAGAGCCTGCGCGCTGCCGGCATGGGCGAGCTGCCATTTCCCTGTAACATCTCCCGCTGCGTAGACACCCTCAAGGTTCGTCATCTGATTCTCATCCGTCTCTATCCCGGCAGCGGAGAATTCCACTCCGGCTGATTCCAGGCCAAGGTCTTCGGTTCTGGCCTTCCGACCGATGGAAACCAGTATTTTTTCGGCAGACAGCTGCATTGCGTCGTCCAATGTAACTTCGGCGCTCTTCTGGGATACCTTCAGGCTCTTCGCACCATTTCCGGTCAATATCTTTACCCCTGATCGTTTCAGTGATCTATGAACAACCTGTCTGATATCATCATCTATTCCCGGAAGTATCGAAGGCAGCATCTCAACGATAGTAATACTGACACCCAGACTTGAGAAGATGGATGCGAACTCACACCCGATCACCCCTCCGCCTACGATGATCAGGCTCTCCGGAAGATTCTCCCATGAAAGAACGTCGCGGCTTGTCTGCACCCCATCTGCCGAAAAGGGTCCCGGCATCAGGGGAAGAGACCCGGGTGAGAGCAGTACGTAATCGGTTTCAAGCAGGACATCACCGGCTAAAACCTCCCGTGGACTCTTCAACACCGCATGAGCACTGAAAATATCGATACCAAGATGTTTGAAGTGCGCTTCCACCCCCTTCCTCAGACGCTTCACAACCTTATCTTTTCTTCCCGAAAGCGCATCCCAGGAAAAGGACAGGCTCCCTTCAAGGCCATATTTCCGTGCATTTCTCGATTGCCTGAGCAGATTTGTACTGGCAACAAGGGTTTTGGTCGGAATGCATCCTCTGTTCAGGCAGGTTCCTCCCAGAAGCTCCTCCTCTGCAACCGCGACCCTTCTGCCGAGCTGGGCAGCCCTTATAGCCGGGATATACCCCGCAGGTCCTCCGCCGATTATCACAAGATCGTATTTATTCATTTAGTATCCTTGTCAATTCTAGGAGACTATCCGAGAATGGACAGCCTCCTGGTGAAACAATATATGACGAACATATCTTAATGAAATATGATAAGGTAAATTACAATGAAAGGGTAGGCTTCCTATGCATATCTTCATGATTCTCTGTCTGATCCCTCTTACAATTGATATCGATGATCTTACCGCAAAGCTCCACCTTGATACGGGTATGGCATATATGCAGCAGGGGCTTTTAGAGCAGGCCGAAGAGGAATTTCATAAGACCCTTGAACTTTGTGAAGAATACCATACTGCTGTCCTTGGCCTCGGGATGATCAATGCGATGCGGCAATCATGGGAGAATGCCGCAGATTACTTTGGACAGTACATAGAGATATGCCCGGACGATTATCGCGGGTACTTCGAACTTTCGAAGCTCTATCTTGAGACAGGAAAACCCGATAGCGCGGCATTCCTGTCAGACAGCGCCTTCGTCCGCTCCCCGGGAACCCCTTCAATCTGGCTGCAGAGCGGGAAAGCATGGCTTGAGCTCGGGGAGATGGAGAAAGCGGAAATGTGGTTCTCCAGGGGTGCTGCGAACGAGGAGTCCATAGATATGGAGTCACTTGTCCTGCTTGCGTCTGTCTACAGGAGGACATCAAGAGGAGCCGACGCAAGGGAGATACTCCTTCCAGCTGTTGAAACAGGTTACGCTCCCGCTTCCTGGGAACTGGCTAAGCTCTATCTTGGATGGAGAGATTACCTGAGGGCTGGAGATGCCATCAGCAGATACCTTATGCTCTCACCGAATGGTTACTATGCCGATTCTGCAATGCTTGTACTGGAAGAACTGGGTGAATCAGGGCAATACATTCCTTAAACAGACAGGAAGTTAAGCGTTTTCCTTCCGGCCTGCCCCCCACCATATCGCGGCGACAAGAAAAGCCAGGGCTTCACCAAGTGTTATCCATAACCGTGCGGCAATAGAGATCAGGGATGCCTGCCCCGGCTCGGCTGCAATCATGATTATCCCTATGAGCCAGACAAGTGATATCTCACGGATGCCAAGGCCGCCCGGAGAGAAGACCGCCAGGAAGCCTATCCCTACTGCCGTGGGAAGAAGAAAGACTCCCGGGTAGAAGGGCAGATACATTCCGAAGCTTCTTGCCAGAAAGACGAAGGCAACGCCCTGCAGAAGAAACACCAGTATATAAACAGGCAGAAGTCTCAGGATATTGGCAAAACCGGGGTCTTGCATGTCGAAATCCCTGCCGGTGATCGAACCTGCGATCTTCAGCAGCTTCCGGAAAGCCCCCGGATGAGCCGCAAAAAGCACAACGGCGACAGATACCACAACAATTATCACACTGATCGTGGTTCCAAGACCGATCTGCTTCGCAGCCAGTGGAATTACCGGCAGTGACATAAGAAGGCACCCGGCTACAATGAAGAGGGTTTCCAGTATCAGAGCATGCCCGGTTACCGATGAGGACATCCCTAATTTCTTTGAAAGGCTGATCTTTCCCACAGCTCCCCATACCTTGCCGGGAATGTACTTGCCGACCTGAGCAAGGAAATGAACGTTGAACGCCTGACCGAACGATATCTTCGCGCCCGCTACAGAACAGACCAGCATCCATGACCAGGCGGCTGCAAGAAGGTGCAGCACCATGAGTACGAATGAAACGGTAAATAGAAGAGGATCGAAGAGAAGTAGATTCGATAAACCCCCTGCCTCGGCAGTGCCGCTTACAAAAGAATTGCCAAGGTAATACAGCGCTGCACCTGTGAGGAGCAAGCCGATAATATTGAAAAGGGTTTTCTTCAACTGTATCTCCTTACCGGACTTCATATACAGGTCACACACAGGTTGAAATCCTGTTTGTGTTCAGTATTCAGTCCAGTATACTGAGTTTGGCTACTGATTTCTTCAGGGTTGGCTTACTGTTCCGTGAATACACTATGGATTCGAAGTGCGGAAGGTTGGCAATATCAAGCAGCATTTCCAGAACGTACTTGTAGGAATCCTCAGTTGAAAAGAATACTCCAGTCAGCCTCTGTTTGAGTATACGCAGTCGATCGTCTTCAGGTGATGAGGAATCCTCTTTCCATCGCTGCGGATCATCAAGCATCGTCAGCATACGTCTTGCGGTTATATCCTTCTTCATTGTGATATCCCAGAATGTTTTTGCTTCCCGCGAGGCAATAAGTTCAAGAAGCTGGCTTGCGAGTGTAGTGTCCGATATAAGATCTGCCTCAAAAAGATCATGAAGACTCTTAAGCCTGTCACTCAGGTTCGCTCTGAGTTTATCCGGATTGCTTTCTTCGTACATATTCTATTTCACTATCCCGCATACGCTGTTTCCGGGTCCCGCCAATCTAACAAAACTTCGTGCAGTATCCGCACCATCAATTCTTCCCTCAACCGAATCATAACCTCTTAAGGCTCCGGCAAAAACCCTGACGGAACCGTCCTCGCCAGTCGTAACATCTCTCACAAGACAATTACTGTAAAGCCAGTTCATAATTGTACTATCATAATGTTCCAGCATAAGCTCAAACCAGTCAAGAGATATGTCTCTATATCCGATGATTCGATTCAGGAGAACATCCAGCCCGAACTTTGATAAGGCTGATACGGCAACACCGCTTCCGGGGTATCTGAAATCATCAACCGCATCGCACTTCGTCCAGACCGTCAGTCTGGGCACGGATTCATTAACACCTATCCGCTTAAGTGTTTTTCTCACAGCATCGATATGCCTGCCTCGAGAAGGGCTTGACCTGTCGACGGTCACCAGCAGAAGGTCTGCCTTCCGAACTACATCAAGTGTTGTATGAAAACTCGCTACAAGGGTCTCGGGGAGCCTTTCAATGAAACCCACAGTATCCGATATCAGCACTTTGGAGTTATCCGGAAGTATCAGTCGGCGGGAAGTGGTATCAAGGGTTGCGAAGGGCTTATCCGCTGTATACAGCTCTGTACTGCACAGAGTATTGAGAAGTGTACTTTTACCGGCATTTGTATACCCGACGATAGTAATGTTGAACATTCCTTTGCGCCCTGCAGAAACAACCTTCCAGCGGGATTCAACCTCCTCGATCCTGTTCTCGAGGAAAGTTATCCTGGATCTTGCCCGTCTGCGATCGATCTCAAGCTGAGTCTCACCAGGACCCCTTGTCCCTATACCGGCACCCAATCTTGAAAAATGATGCCACATGCCTGAAAGCCTTGGAAGGGCGTATTGAAGCTGAGCGAGTTCTATCTGAATCTTGGCTTCTCTGGTTCGAGCCTGTTCAGCAAATATGGCCAGTATGAGTTCCGTGCGGTCAATTACCTTGCAGTTTGTTGCTTCTTCAAGTCTCGATACCTGACCTGAAGAGAGGTTATGATCAAATACAATTGTACTTGTGTTCTCCCTGAGGGCGATTTCCCGCAGTTCCTCAGCTTTGCCTTTTCCTATGAACAATCGCGGATCAGGTGTTTTCCTCTTCTGGGATTCCTGAGCAACAACGGAACCGCCCGCAGACTGAATCAGAGCTATCATCTCATCAGTGGTGCCGGCTTCTTCCGATTCGTTGCCTATGTAGGCTCTTACCAGAAGAACCCGTTCAAGCTCAGCTGGTTCTCTGGTAGAATACATCTTGCAGGGACATCACTTACAGAACATCATTTCTTCACTCTTGACTTTTTGGAGGATTTTGCAGCTCCGGAGGCATTCGAAGGTTTTGATACTTCCTTCGCGCTTTCAGTGCTTCCGGGCTCACCGGCATCTCCATCACTTTTCTGATTATTCTCGTTTGACTCGATGTTTTGCTGAACACCCAGCTGGGCAGATCGTTTGATAAGTTCCCTTGCGGAATCACTGCGGATATTCCTGACCAGGGCAACCTCACCGGCAAATACATTGATAGCTTCGTTGAGTACACGCTTCTCGGATGGATTCATTTTGTTCAGAACGGATCGGGCAATGATATCTCTGATCGCTTTTGCCACTTCCCCCGGCTCTCCTGAATGAACCCTGTCCTTCAATTTCTCTATTCTTCTCCGCCAGTCCTTGGGCAGTTCGTCCGGCTCCTTGAAAAGTTCCGAAAGCGCATCATCAAGTTCCTCCGGAGAAACAACCGGCCTTAATTCAGCCTCTAGAAGGCTCTCTGTAGGCACCATCACTCTTTTCTTTCCTACTACTATCTCAATAACAACGCATTCACAGATTTCACCGGAAACCATCTGATCCGATATTTCAGTGATTACTCCAGCGCCATGAATAGGGTCAACAACTTTTCCATTGATGTCATACTTCATCAGTCCTCCCCTGAAAGCGATTTTCGGCATAATATCAGAGTAATCTAATAAAAATCAGCAACAAACGTGCTTTTTCCTATTCGGCAAGAAGAATCCAGATATCCGGCGGGTCAGGCAAGATCACAGATCGATGCTCTTCTGTTGTGTTCTCAAGGAATAGTTTTCTTAACTGATCCTCTGCCGCAGCAAGCAGCGGCAGCTGATAGCGATATAGGAAGATCGTGGAATCAAGAACAGCCGGTATCCCCAACTCTGTGTTCAGCATGTCTCCGTTACGATAATCCACAACCGTTATCTGCCATTCTTCGGAACCGAGCAGGATGCTCCTGTCGTGCAGAATCGACCTTACCCATGTAGCAGCCCCCACATTAGCATATACACCTTCCAGACCATGATTGGCTATATCGATATACAATGTCCCTGCCGGGTCTGAAACGGTCATGACGATACCGGGGGGGACAGTGTCATCGATAATATCGGCACCGAGAAGGAGCGTCATGTCGACAGGAGTGATCAGAATTGTAGAGTCGCCCGAAGCAAGCTGTTCTGCAATGGGATTGATCCTTCCCTGGCTCTCGAGAGGTAGATAGGGATCATCCCGGCGGGCCAGCAGTATTGAACTGCGCCGCGGACTTCCCGTAGATGTGAAAACCGTGGAGTACTCCAAAGCCGGACCCTGGCGGAATTCACTGGCTCTGCCCGGCTGTCCGGTACTGTTGCTTATCCATACAACTGGTTCTGCAAATACATCACTCTGAAGAGAAATGGTTTCTACCGGAGGTAAGCCTTGATCTATCTCGATCTGGTCATGCTCCTGACCGGACTCAGTGGTGTCAGGTGCGGTATTCTGGAATTCCTGCGCAGCATCAGGCCCGGGTTTCAGAAGTAATGCGGTGATCACAATAATTACGACTATCGCGAGTATGGAAAACGATACATTCTTTCTATTAGTCCAGAAGTGCTTTCTGACTTTCTCCGCTTCCTGCTTCTCGTTTTCAGGTTCTACCTGCTCAAGTGCAGCCTCAAGTACAATCAGATTGGGAAATCTGTTGTCAGCCTCGAGAGAAACCATATTCTCGAGCAGTTCAGAAACACTGTTTGAAAGGCTGTTCCAGGCTTCAACCTGGATATCACGGTTGTCACTGCCGGCGATAAGCCTGAAAATGAGCAGGCCCAGAGCATAAATATCGCTGCGCGGATCATCCGGGGTTCTTCCAACTGCTTCCGGCGGTGAGAAGGGAGTGTCCGGTATACCTCTTGCGCCCCCCAGGATGAAGTGCTTTCGACTGCTGGTTCTTAGAATGCTCTCGGGTCCCAGATAGCCGACTCTGTATCCGTCATCGTGAATCCTTCTGAGGATATCAAGAACTTTTTTCCCGGTTTCGAGAGCATCCGCCTCGGAAAACCCTCCATCCCGAACGATCGTTTCGACACATAATTCCGCGTTGTCTGGAATTGAGAATAGAAGTATCCGGGTTTCCGTGTCATTTCCGGGATGCATCATGGAATCCGGAAGCAGGACACCGTCAATCTCCGGCCAATCGTTCGATGAAAAACCGCCGGAGGATCCGCTGCTGATTTCAGCAAGCATTGCCCTTCCATCGATCTGTACCCTTGCAAGAAGATAGTTTTCTTCCTCAAGAAGTATTTTGCCACCATCCGCGACGGTTGAAAGCAGGTTAGAAAGCATGTCCGTCAGTAGAGTAGTTAGGGGCTTCTTTAGTAATCAAAACATCGTGGGCATGGCTTTCACGAAGACCCGCTGATGTAATCCTGACGATCCGTGCTTTCTTTGAAAGCTCTTCAACAGTACTGCTTCCGACATAACCCATACCCTGCCTGAGCCCGCCGATAAGCTGGTTCAGATAATCGATAAGGGGTCCTTTAAAGGGGACCATTCCCTCTATGCCTTCAGGTACGAACTTCTTCTCGGTTCTATCGCTCTGGAAGTACCTGTCGGCACTGCCGCGCTTCATAGCCCCAATGGATCCCATTCCGCGGTATATCTTATACCTTCTGCCTTTGTAAATGGTTGTTTCGCCAGGACTTTCCGATATACCTGCAAAGAGGCTTCCAATCATTACGGAAGAGGCTCCTGCAGCAAGCGCTTTAACTACGTCCCCCGAGAATTTGATGCCGCCGTCAGCGATAACAGGAACATTGAATGCTGCGGCAGCCAGGGCGCATTCGTAAACAGCGGTAAACTGAGGACACCCTACCCCCGCGATAACCCGTGTAGTGCAGATCGAACCGGGACCCACGCCGATTTTTACTCCGTCTGCGCCTGCCTTGATCAGATCGACTGTAGCATCCGGCGTGACAACGTTACCCGCCACGATAGCAATATCAGGAAATTCTTTCCTGAGAATTGATACCGTTTCAATGACTTTAACAGAGTGCCCGTGTGCTGTGTCGATGAACAGACAGTCAACTCCTGCATCTACCAGAAGAGCTGATCGGGCAATGGCTTTGACGCCTGCACCAACAGCCGCTCCGGCTCGCAGACGGCCGGATGAATCCTTGCATGCGTTCGGATAATTAATGGCATTGTGTATATCCTTGACTGTGATCAGGCCGACGAGATGCCGCTCGTCATCAACGAGCGGAAGCTTCTCGAGCCTGTGTTTCCTCAGCAGCACAAGTGAATCTTTAAGATCAGTATCAGGGGGAGCGGTTATCAGCTTCTCCCAGGGAGTCATCAGTTCCGTAACAGGAGTGGATGTATCACTCTCAAACTGGTAATCACGGTTAGTCAGCATGCCTGCCAGCCTGCCTGCTTCCAGAACCGGAAAACCGGAAACCCCCTCATGCTCTGAAAGCTCAAGAGCATCGGCGATAGTATCATCTATTCCAAGCGCAACCGGATCTACTATTACGCCGCTTTCAGCCCGTTTAACCCGTCTGACATGCTGTGCCTGGCTGTCCGGTGAAAGATTCTTATGAATTACTCCCATTCCGCCCTCCTGGGCAAGTGCGATTGCCATATCAGCTTCAGTCACTGTATCCATCGCGGCACTCAGAACAGGGATATTGAGATTTATCTTGCCGGTGAGCCTTGTTTGAAGATTCGCATCTGAAGGCAGTATCTCAGATCTCCCCGGAAGGAGCAGGATATCATCGTATGTAAGTGCTAATCTACTGCTGGACAGTTCCATATTCAGATCTCCGTTCAGAATTTATCGTCTTTAATCGCACCAATAGATGAATCTGCCGCACGAAGGGCATGTTTCGACTTGATCGTTCTTCTCGGTAGATGGGCTGAAAGCGGTCGGGAGCTGCGTGAAACAGCCGCTGCACATAAGGTTGACAACGGGAACTACAGCATTTCCGTAATGCCCTGCAAGCTGGTCGTACAGATCTCTATACCTGCGATCGATAGTTAAGGAGAGTTCATCCCGCATCTTCCGCAGCTGCTCAACTGCTAAAGCCGGTGACAGACCGAGTTTTTTTTCCTGCTTGATGATGTCTTTGTCTATAAGGTCGGATATCATTATGTCGAGATCGTGAAGGCTTATGAGTTTTTCAAGTTCCCTAATCATTTCCGGGGTTCACCTCATAACTCAGTTTCAATATTGAAGCGGCTTCAGCTGGAGAACCGGCGGAAAGTATCTTTTCAGCGCCCCCCGAACGGAGGGCTTTCGCAAGATGTTTGATCAGCTCCATGTGTTCAGACGGTCCTGAGGGTTTAACGGGAGAAATGAAAAGTATGATAACGCTTACTTTCTCTTCGGGCCATGGAATTCCGCTATCTGATTTTCCGATAATGATCATGAAATCATCGACCAGTATGCTTCGGCAGTGAGGTATAGCGATATTTTCATGAATGATGGTCGGGTCGGCCAGTTCCCTGGTTTCAAGGGCAGTCTGAAGGAGGTTTTCTGTTGTTGCCTTAAAGGAGAACTCCCCTAACAACTCTGAAATAGCGCTTTTCCAGTTCTTTGAAGACATATTCCATTTGCACTGGCACAGTCTTTCCAAGCATACCTCCCTTATTGACATGGTCTTTAATATAGGATTTGTGTATCGTCCTGCAAGTGGCGTAATGAAAACATACGAGGTGAATATTGTCCAGCAAGAATGAACCACTCAGTTTCTCAACCACCGATGAGTCCAGCGCTCTGCTGTTTAACAACAATGTTATCAGCAGAATATCTCAGCCTCTTGCGCACCTTCTGGACAGGATACCGGAAGACCGGGATGCAGTGATCAACGCGCTTTCCGCTCAGGAGGATGGATCGCTTCCAATACTGCTGGGTGATCAGATATGGCTCTCTTCAACGGTCAGTGCCGGTAATGAGAGAATCATAGTACTGAAAAATCCATCCAAATTTGAGCTTGAGGAATGGCTGGAAATAATTCAGGGAGGCAGACCGAGTATTCTTACCGACGACTCAGGCAAAATTTTCGCTATGACTGAATCCGCAAATATGCTTTTTGCCGGGTATGAATTAACCGCTCTGAAGGATATTCTGGATCAGGTTTCAATGACAGCCTTTTTATCGGCCAGCTCAAAATGCCTTTGCGGACAGCAGACCAGAAACTTCTCCGTTCTAACAAAGAAAGGACGTAAGAACAGAAAGTCACAGGTAATATCCATCAGAAAATCGGGGGTCATGAGCAAGCTGCTTGTAGCGTCATTCTCATCCCCTTCAATGGCAATGAGCTCATTCGAGCAGAACGATTCGAAGTTCACCCGCACGATGTTTTCAGTGGTTCCCGTGCCTGCAGTTAAAATTGATGAGAAAGGCACTATCACAGCCATGAACAGTCATGCTGTTCATCTGGTTTCAAAGGTCGGTGCCAAGGATCCCATCAAGACCAGATTCATAGACTGGATTGCGGAGGAGGACAGGGATAGAGTAGTGAAGCTGCATAAAAACCGGATTAATACTATGGTTACTCCCTTTCAGTTCAGAGCGGGTATTTACATTTCTGATAATGTTGTACAGCAGTTCGAGATGACAAGCCTTCTCATGCCTGAAAAGGAAACTATGCTTGTCTTTCTCGTACCTGTCGATAATATAGAAGGTACCGACACAGCACCCATTATAAATCAGACAATCAATGAACTTATGGATATTCTTCATGAGCCGGATCAGGATAGCAGATCTGCAAGGGATATCCTGGAATTTCTGAGAGTCGGCACAGGCGCAAGAGGTGCTGTCTACGCCTCAAAATCCAGAATAGTTACGGTCGGCGAGGTAGATCTGCCTGCCCATGAAAAACAGATCAAGACCAAAAATACTGTCTACTGGACTGAGGACCTGCTGGGTCACAATGTTACGATCCCTGTAAAACAGAAACATGATCAGGCCTACGTGAGGATAACAGGTATATCTTCCCGTATTTCCGATTCGCTGGGCAGACTGGTACTCAGCCTTTCTCCCGTGCTGGCTGAATACATTCAGTCCAACCAGTATCTGCAGGGTATGATCAAACTTCTCAATGCGATCTCTGCCTTCATGACCACTCTTGCGGGCCGTGAACGGGATGTTCAGACTCTGCTTGGCGAAATTGGATCGATAACAGGCGCTGATTACCTGGTTATTCATACGGTCAGTTCCAGGGAGCCCGTTCTCAAACAACTGATTTCCTTCGGCACATCGACCGACCCGGGTACTCTTCGCATCGAGATCCCTTCGATAACATCATGGGCATATACTCATACGGAGATATGCTATGTTCCGGACACTGCAGCTGACCAGAGATTCTCTCCCATTTTCCCATCGTCAAGAAGTGAACTCTCAATCCCACTTATATCAAACGGGAAAACCATGGGAACACTCACCGTAGGATGCGCAAGGAGAGATGCATTCGGTTACCCTTTAGGAAGATTTCTTCAGACAATCGGAACAACTCTCTCCTTATGGCTGTTCAGAGACAGTAGAGGAGTAAGAGATGATGAAGGTATTCAGAGGAATGACAAAGCTGACAGAAATATCCCGGGACTCGAGGATCTGCTGATGAATCTTTCCTATAGAATAAGAGCTCCCATTACTACTCTGAGAAGTCATACGGACCTTCTCCTGTCAGAGAAAACCGGTGAACTGACAGAAGACCAGAGGAAATCACTTGATTCGATGAACACCGCTCTTATCAACCTGGTTGAATACGCAGAGAGAATGCTCAGTTTTATGAAGATCGAGTTGAGCGAGGGAAACCTCGAAACATCCTGGGCCAACCCCTCTGAGGTAGTTTCCTCACTGCTTCCAGCCCTTTCTGAGAAAGGCAGAAGCCAGGATGTTACCGTAACAGCTGAATTACCTTCCGAACCATTCACTGCATTCTTTGACAGGTCCAGGCTTGAACAGATCATCGGCAATCTGGTTAACAATGCAATACAGCATAACGAACAGGGAGGGTCCGCCAGAGTGGAAGTCAGATTGGAAGGCAGCAATCACTGGGTGCTTGAGGTCTTCAATACCGGAGAAGGAATCGCCTCCGAGGACCTTCCAAACGTTTTTGACAGATTCTATACGAGCGGCAGTTCCAGCAGACATGCGGCCGGGCTTGGAATAGGGCTGACGATAGTCAAGAGCTTCGCAAAACAGATGGGCGGCACTGTCAGTGTCCGAAGCAGGTCCGGATTCGGTACATGGTTCACTGTCCGTCTACCCCTTTCCTGATGAATTCACGGAAACTCTCCAGAACCAGTATGCAGTACAGCCTCCCTTCAGAACTGATCGCTCAGAAACCCCTTAGTGACAGAGCAGGCAGCAGACTTCTGGCGGTTGATATCAGTCAGGGCAGCTTAGAAGACACAATTTTCAGCAGCCTCCCCTCTTTCCTTGTCCCCGGTGATCTTCTGGTTCTGAATAATACAAGAGTTTTCAAAGCCAGGCTGAATGGAAGAAAGGCCGGGACAGGTGGGAAGGCGGAAATCTTTCTTCTGAAAAAACTGGAAGGAAACACCTGGAAAGCACTTGTCCGCCCGGGCAGGGCCGCGAAACCGGGGATGCGGCTGGAGTTCAGGAACGGCCTCTACTGCACTGTAGAGAAGCGTTTAGAGCACGGAAGAACTATTATCAGGTTCAACTCCGGACGGGACACTGAACAGAAGCTGCGGGAAATAGCACAGGTTCCGCTGCCTCCCTACATTAAACGGGACCCGGAGAAGCTGGATGATTCGAGATATCAAACCGTCTATGCATCGGAAACAGGAGCGGTAGCAGCACCTACTGCAGGGCTCCATTTCACACCGGATCTTCTTACCAGCCTTCAGAGTGCAGGCGTAAACAATGTCCATGTGACTCTGCATGTAGGACCAGGCACTTTTCAGCCGCTCCGCCGGGAGACCCTGGAAGAGAATCGCCTTGATCCGGAGGAATATTTTATTTCCGCTGCAAGTCTCTCTGCAATAAGAAAGACCCGGCGTGCAGGCGGAAGAATAGTAGCCGTGGGAACAACTACAACCAGAGTTCTCGAGTCCATCGATTTAGAATCAGGCGAGTCATTATCAGGTGAGACTGAAATCTTTATATTCCCTCCGTACAGATTCAGGAATGTGGATGCTCTTATAACAAATTTCCACCTCCCGGGAAGCTCTCTCTTGTGCCTTGTTGCAGCGTTCATGGGATATGAATTCATGATGGAGGCCTATCAGCATGCAATCGATGAATCCTACCGATTCTACAGCTATGGAGATGCGATGCTGATCGAACAGGGGTCCGGGAAATGACTGTAACCGCCAGAAAATACGCTCTTCTTAACCGAATTTCACCCGGAATACGTCAGCTGGCGGGACTGTACCTTCTCGAACTCGCCGTAATCTTTTCCTGGACACTGCTTCTGGATACCGTCCTGAATCTGCTTTCGGGAAATTGGTTTACTTTGCTGCCGGTCAGTTACTTTCTTGCTGTGACCATGCTGGCATGGCTGGAACACTCCCGGACAGGAGTAAGGGGACAGTGCCCCCTTGAGGCAGTCGGTCTTGCCGAGATCAGCCTGAACGGCTCAAGACCTACAGAGTGGCAGACTTTGAGAAGGCTTCTTTTCACCCCTCCGCTTCTGTTCATTTTCTGTATTGGTCTGATACCGGTACCTCGAACAGGTAAGACGATTCTACAGATGATCTCAGGCTCAATGATAGTACCCCTGGATATCGATATGGACCCCCGGCCCGATAATGAGATATTCAGGTGCAGAAGAAAAGCTCTGATGAAAGTAATATCCTACTCCATGGTTTCCCTGATGGTTGCAGCTGTTATGATCCTTGTACCTCCGGAACTCTCAAGAGGTGAAACCGCGGAACGGGTCACTTCTCTTCACAGCCTGCCTGAGGAAGACAGAGAGCTTCTTGCCACGTATCTTGAAATGAGAGCGATATATCCAGACAGTCTCGAATTCCGTGTAAGGCTGGCAAGCCTCTACTACAGAAATAATATGGAAGAGGATTTGCTGCTTGAGCTGCAGCAGATAAGAAGACTTGATCCGGATCATTCCATTCTTCTGCTTGAGCAGGACATCTCGGTCACAATGGAGGATCTCATGATCGTGCGTGATACCACTTTCTCTGATTCCATGCAGGTCACAGTTCCCGAAGAGCCAGAGCCCCCTGCCGAGGATACCGCAGCGCAGGACACAGTCGCTCTTCTGCCTGATTCGGTATCACTCGACCTCAGGCCGGTATCTTCCGATTCTATTACATTGCCTGTGGATTCCATGCAGGCGATCGATTCAACGGGGATAGAGAGCCCGTTCGAGCAGGATTCCCTGATCCTGCCGACTACCACGGACAGTTTGCCCGAAACGGAAATTCTCGAAAGCATCGTTCCTGAAGACACATCCGCTGTTGCAGGCCCGGACAGCACGGAATCAGCAGGAGATGTGGAATACGGTGAACCTCCTGAAGCAATAGAAGAAACACTTCCTGAAGAAACACTTCCAGATGAAACGCTTCCAGATGAAACGCTTCCAGATGAAACGCTTCCCCCGGAAACACTCCCTCCTGATCCACAGCCTGAATCTGAAGGGACTTAACCTATTCCTTCCTTCAATCTCCTCGGAAAGTCAGGGAAAGCCCGAAGAGGATTATTGAGTCTTGCCCACGGAGTGGTTGAGACCCCTGTATTCATGCCGGTGGGCACCCAGGCAAGCGTGAAAACCGTAAGGAATTCCGACCTTCTCGAGGATAACTGGCAGATAATTCTCAGCAATACCTACCATCTCTACCTCAGACCGGGCGCTGCGGTAATCGCTGAAGCCGGCGGTCTTCACAAATTCATGTCATGGGACGGAAATATCCTCACCGACAGCGGGGGATTCCAGCTGTTCAGCCTGTCAAAACTGAGAAAACGTTCCGAAGAGGGGTACCATTTCCAGTCGCATATCGATGGTTCAAGTCATCTTCTTACTCCGGAGAAGGTCATAGAACTCCAGACAGTATTCGGAAGCGATATAATGATGGTTCTTGATGAGTGTCTGGAGCAGCCCAGCGATCGTGAACGGACGGAAGAATCTCTGGGTATTACCCTCAGATGGGCAGAGCGGGCCAGGAGAATGCATACCGGTGGCTCACAGGCTCTATTCGGTATCGTACAGGGCGGAGCGTACCCCGATCTCAGAAGAAAGTCCGCAGAGGTTCTAGCCGGAATGGAATTCGACGGGTACGCCATAGGAGGAGTGTCCGTTGGCGAGCCTCGAAACCTGATGATGAGGGCGGTCAGATCCTGTATTGACTATCTCCCGGAGAACAGACCAAGATACCTGATGGGAGTTGGGAAACCGGAGGATCTCGTCGATTTTGTCGCTCTCGGCGTGGATATGTTCGACTGTGTTGTCCCCACCCGCAATGCCAGGGGCGGAGCCTTCTTCGTTCCGGGGGGTCATATCAACATACGGAACGCCCGTTTCAGAAATGATGCTGCTCCGGTCCAGCCGGGATGCCGCTGCTACGCCTGCAGCACCTATTCCAGGTCCTACATCAGGCATCTTTTCAATGCGAAGGAATGGCTCGCGCCCATTCTGGCGACACTGCACAATCTCCACTATTTCTCCGTGCTCATGGGGAAGATAAGGATGGCAGTCGAGGAACGCCGCTTCACCACCTTTCGCAGGGAATGGCACAGGAGACGGCGGAGTTTCGATCCGGGAAATTTCTGATGAACACCTCGAGCGAAGAAATCACCGCTACGATAACTGCACTTGGCAACAGGGTAGGGGGAATTTCAGCAAGCCCGGGCCGCAGGACCGTGTTCGTCCGTGGAGCACTCCCGGGAGAAACAGTCAGATGCAGACCGAACAGGATCAGGAAGAACATTATAGAAGCGGAGCTGCTGGAGATCCTTGAGAGATCAACCTATAGAAGCGACCCTTTCTGCAGCTGTTTCGGTGAGTGCGGGGGCTGTTCCCTTCAGAACCTGACCTATTCAAGACAGCTCTTCTGGAAGCGGAACTGGGTAGAGAAGGCACTTGCGAGAGCCTCTATAGAATACCCTGTTGAATTCATGAAAGATGTGATACCATCACCGGAGAAGGCGGGCTACAGGAACCGTGTTTCCTTTGATATTCTGAACGGGAAACCGGGACTTCACCGCCTCGGGGGAGACATCATGAATGTCGATGGCTGCCCACTGCTCAACGTTCGAGGACAGAAGGCATTTGAAACACTTGCCGGGAAGCAGCTTGACGGCAATAGAAGGGTATCTGTAAGAGCATCCGGACGAACCGGGGAAGCGATGCTCGAGTTTTCATCCTCACCGCCTGCCCGAATAACAGGCGACCGTGATTCAGACATTATCGCATGGAAAGAGAGGGACAGCTGGAAGGTCTCTCCGGAAGGGTCGCTGTTCCACGAAACAGCCGGCGGCTTTACCTACCCGGTAAGACCTGGAACGTTCTTCCAGGTGAATACCGATTGCGCTGACATTATCATCTCCATTGTGACAGGTCTATGCTGCGGAGGCGGGAAAATTCTGGATCTTTACGGAGGCTGCGGAACGCTCAGCCTGCCTCTGGCCTCAAAGGGCGCGAAAGTAACCTCCGTCGAGCTTGATCCTGATTCAACCCTGTCCGGAATTGAAGCTGCCGGACGTTCAGGAACGGAAGGGATTGATTTTGTAACCTGCAGAACGAGGCATTTCCTTCTGGATACTGTACGGGAGAAAGAGATATGGGACACTGTTATCGTCGATCCCCCGCGGGCAGGACTGGGTATCAGGGTAGCGCGGCTTCTGAGAAGGGTCAGATCGGAGAGAATCGTTTATGTAAGCTGCAACCCATTCTCACTCGCTCGGGACCTCAGAGTTATTTGTGAACGCAACTGGGCTGTTGCGGGTTTGCAGCCTGTTGATATGTTTCCACAGACGGATCATCTGGAGACGGTTGTGATCCTCCGGAGGAAGGAAGATAAATGACGGCAGCTGTATTGGCGGCGGTATTATTAACAGGAGCGGTTGCGCAGACGGGGCTGCCCTTTGCGGATCCCCTTAACTGGTGGCGCTACATACTGGAAATAGACTATGACGGCAGTTTGTCAACCGGCTCACTTGGAAGCGTTGAGAGATTCATTGAAAGCAGAAGCGGTTCTCCAATAGAATCCCTGCAGGAAAGCCCTGCAATCTCACTGACAGGAACGATTGCCGGGGAAGTGCTTGACAATTCCGACAATTTCGAAACCAGAACCGGGGCAACAGCCAGGCTTTTCGTCGATATCCTTCCCGGGCTGTATCTTGATGAGCAGCTCTCGATCTGGACAGGTTCAGATGAGAAACCGCCCGACTACTTCTCCCCCTTCCATCAGGGTCTGGAGCATGGAAGGCACCTCTATGTGGACTGGGGGTATCTCCGCTGGAACAGTGAGATCGTTTCGCTCAGTTTCGGAAGAACTCCGCAGAGATGGGGTCCGGGCAGGTACGCTCAACTGCTGATCTCGGACAACAGCCCCCCTCTTGATATGCTGGAAGTCAAGTTCAACCTCTGGAACACACTGCAGTTCACCGGACTCACATCCACGATAAACAGCGACTCGGGCACTTACCTGACCGCTCACAGGCTGGATATCTCCCCGAGGGAAAACCTTCGCATAGGCATCTCCGAGTCAATTCTCTTCAAGACGGAAGGGCTGGACTTCGCGTATATGAATCCTGTCATTCCCTGGTACCCGGTGCAGTGGAACGAACGGCTGGATGACAACGCTTTCTTCAGCTTCGACGTATCATGGAAACCTTTCAGAGGCATTGAAACTTACGGTGAGCTCCTTATAGACGATATCCAGTACGAGAACACCGGCGACAGACCCAACAAGCTCGGCTGGACGGCGGGACTGTCCGCCTACATCAGGGAGCTTGATCTGGGAACCGTGATAGAGTACACCAGGATTGACAGATACGTTTACGGCCAGCGGAGACCATGCAATTTCTACCTTCATCATGGAGAGATAATCGGCGCGGGTCTTGGGCCTGACGCTGACAGGATAACGCTTTCCCTTGGAACATCGGCCGCCTGGCCGGTCCTGGGAGAGATTACTCTGGACCACACAAGACATGGAGAGGGAACGGTTACGGAAGGATGGCCGGACTCGGCTTCCACCGGAGGCACCTTCCCTTCAGGAACGATTGAATACACTACAGGGGCAGAGCTGCACCTGGGATGGTATCCTCTGGATTTTCTTGAAGTGCATGGAAACGTCGGGAATTTATGGATGAGGAACGAAGGTCATGTTCCTGGAGAATCTTCTTCGGAATTCTCATCGTTCCTTGAAGTCATCTGGTCCTGGTAGGGGGACGCTGGTAGGGGGACGTACCACACTTCTTCAACTTATGGGTTATTTAGCATATACTAATAGAGCAATAAATTGATTTATGGCAGTGGATTGCCGTATATTCCCGGCGAACTGCCTTCGATGATCCTGGCATCGCAGATTCTCTGAAAGAATTCAATGGGACCCGCATCACCTATGACGGCGTAGCCGTAACCAGCTTCTCTCATGCTGTGCAGCGCTGCTATCACAACTGCCTGCCCAACACCTTTTCCGCGAAAGTTATCATGAACGCCTATGGGTCCTAGAAACCCCTTTGCGGTACAGTCCCAGCAGCAGAAACCGGCAAACCTGCCGGATTCCCTCTCCACTGCAACTGTTATTTTAGGCGGCAGGGAACCGAACGAGACAGAGGCTTCCGCCTTCCAGGCCACGCTGAAGTTATCACCGATGAACGAAAGCACAGAGGGTGACTGGTGAGGGAGCGGTTTTCCCACCCACAAACCTTCCTGTTCACGGGCAACAGGAAGATCGTAAAGCGGAACCAGGAGATCAGGCAAGTCAGCCGGCTCCCCCGGAAAGCAGTATCTCTCTGAGGAACAGGATACTGTCATTTCCGGTAATCGTTGATACAACACTGAGAATCACCCATAGAGTTAGAAGAACCATAACGATAGCTTTGCAGGCATCCTGACCCTTCAGGGCACCTATCTGCTTGGGTTCCCGCCCGAGGTAGGCGCTTGCGGCGTACAGTTCCTCTCCAATAAGAGTGTAATCACATGTTGTAATGAAGAAAGGAAGCTGGGTCACGGCATCGGTACCAGCGATCTGGATGGCCCCGGAAAGTGAGCCTGTTTCGGCTAAAAGAAGCGACTCTGCCCAGAACATCCCGAGGTAGAAATTGGTCGCGGGTTTTTCCCTCATCATTATGCCGTTGACTCCCGCAACAAAGGCGAACTGACTGGTGGTGAGGAAGAAGACCGAATCCGGATCGTACGCATCAGGACGTCCGGCTTCCAGGTAACCCTGCTTCACTGTTTCAGTGACCACTGTATATACTATCGGGTCGCAGTTCGGAACTATCAAGGATGTCTGGTATTCCGCTATTTTTCTGGCTACTCTGCCAAGTATGGTCAGGCTTGCAATGGTGGCAACATCCGCAATGGTTCCGAGACCGGGAACGTATAATATGGATTTACCCATTTCTGTTGCCCTTCCAATTGCCTCGTCGATGGCCTCTATACCGGCTATGGGTCTGAGATACATCTGCTGACCCCTCTGAGCTTTTCCGAAGTAATAGAATATCAGAAGGATGAAAAGCATACCGGCGACAAAAACGGAAATTTCGCTGGTATTGAAATATTCTCCCCTGGAAACCACCGGTGAAACGAAAACCTCTCCCATCAGTGTATCTCCAGATGCTGTTACAGTGGCCGGCATGAACATGTATTCAACTTCCGGTTCAATAATGTAATCCGGGTCGTACCCATCCACTATGAACTCACCGATATCAGGTATCAGTTCAATCAGAACGGGTTTCCAGCAGCTGTCAGGCTGGCTGACTTCCTTTCTGTAGATCAACAATGAAAAAAGATCGTCTGTACTTTCGGGCATAGCGAGGTAAATATGCAATCCGTCGCCGGCATCATTGGGTCTGTCCTGAACATCGGTTATTTCAATCGCAGGCTGAAGCAGAGCCAGAACAACCACTAATAGAGAAATTATCATGCTGCAGTTTCTCCTTCATTCGTAAAAAGACAGTATTTCCATGCCGTATTATGCCGACGAATAGACAGGAAAGGAAGATTGTCATTCCTCCAGGCGGGTACCCATGTATTTGTCTCCAATCAGCACCTTGCTCATTACCGCTATATCGCTGCGCCTGTGCCAGCCTGTCTTCTCGTAGAACTCGATTGCAGTGTTGTCCGTGTATATGAAGAGGTGAGCTTTCTCTATCCCGGCAGCCCGTAAGGCGTTTTCGGCTGCATCCATGAGCTTCCCGCCGGTTCCCTTCCCCTGCTGCGATTCATCCACCGCCAGATGGTAGATATACCCTCTTCTTCTGTCGCTGCCGGCCATAACAGATCCAACAAGACGATCACTTTCAAATGCTGAAAAACAGTAATCAGCATTCATGCCCAGAAATTTCTCGAAATCCTCTGAACAGTCAGCACCGGTCATGGTGTTACCGGCAAAACCGCTCCATAAGGCCAGAAGTTCCTTATAGTCGTTCTTTTTCATTGTGACTATATCCATTCAGTGTGCCTTCTTGAGGAGACTTTCGTAAAGTTCGAGATATTTATCTGTTGTGATTTCAATACTGAAAGTACCGGCACGTTTCACGGCACTGGATCCCATTCTCCAGGACAGCATTTCATTTTCAAGCAGGCAGTGCAGAGCTTCTGACATTTCGGAGGGGGAAGCGGGATCAACGAGAATGCCGCAATGCTGATCCCTTCCTACTACATCACCTATTCCGGGGAGCCTCGAGGCAACGACGGGCAGACCTGAAGCCATAGCCTCGACCGCAGCTATCCCGAAACCCTCCCTTGCAGAAGGCATGAAAAATACATCGGCCTGTTTCATCAGGGAGGATACATCACTAACTTCTCCAAGGAATCTGACACTATCAGAAACGCCGAGTTCGATGGCATGGTTTTTCAGCATTGTCTCCTGCTTACCGCTGCCGGCAATTAAGTACTGCAGATCAAAATTACTTCTGGTGTACAGAAGAGAGAAGGCTTCAATTGCAGTGTGATAATTCTTTGCTTCCGTCAGCCTTCCGACTGAAAGGATGGTTTTCCGGTCTGTGTACTGCGGGGAAGGTTTCCCGCTGAACTCATTCAGATCAATTCCATTGAAAATCACTTCCAGTTTACCTGATACTTCCGGAATCCAGCATGCAAGTTCGGAAGCAGCTGCGCTGCTTACACAGATGATCCCGCTGAATTGCCTATAGAACCAGCGATCTAAAAGTCTGCCGAATAGCGTTCCTCTTCTCCTGTTGGCCGTACTGTGCTCCGTCGTTACCAATTGAGCACCGATGGGCATGAATTCCCCGAACAATCCTGTCAGAAGCTGGGCTGGAAAAAGATGGGCATGAATGATATCAGCCCTGCCCGGATCAAGTTCATCTTTGAGGTCGAATAATGAGGGAAGGACGAAAGGATTGTATGGCGTGGCATAGCCAAGTGAAAACACTCCCTTGTCCGTCCATCCTCTTTCTTCCCCTGCAAGGGAAACAAGAATGCTGTCATGATCCCGCTCAAGGTATCGCTGATGGAGACCCAGGGCGAGTTTTTCGGCTCCGCCCATCTGCAGATTATTGATTATCTGAAATATCCTCAAACGGTTTCCCCCCCCAGAATCCAGAATGGATCAAATCGATACTGAACAGTTCATATATAAATCTATATCAGGCTGCATGGAATGGGAAGTTCGGAAGATCTGAAAACGAAATGGTGCCGGGGGACAGAATCGAACTGTCGACACACGGATTTTCAGTCCGTTGCTCTACCAACTGAGCTACCCCGGCACCGGAAGAGCCAATTTACGAAAACAGATTCAAAAGGTCAAGCTGTAAGAAGGGGCGGGTTTTTCAACCCGCCCCCGTCTTCTGCGCTACTCTATAAGATGCAGCCAGTCACCGAGCAGGTACTGTATTCTGCCAATGAGCAGGCTGATTCGCCCCATAACGGTAAAGCCGAAAGTAGCACCGAAACCGACCATAATCACCCAGATACCGATTTTGGAACCCGTACCGAAGAACAATCCCTTGTGCGGCTTGGAGAAGAAGAAGTAAATAAGCGCAGCAAGGGTTCCAAGGATCATCACTATGTTACCGGTCACCTCATACCAGGCCATGCCCGACTGGTAGAGGGGCACCATGGCACCTTCCAGCTGGCGAAGCACGTTCGCCTTCATAGTAAGCGGAAAACCAACACCCATGGCAGTTCCCATGTAGAAGCCTATGGGATATCTGGACAACCAGGATATCCGCGGGATGAACCTGGTTATATACAGGAGACCCAGAATTCCCGGAATGAGCAGTATCCAGTGGTCACCGCTAAGGAGGGGATCGATGAGTCTTGGCTTTACGGTTATTTGATATGTAATGGCCATTCCGTAACCAGCGGATATACCAACCACGAGGTGCTCCGCAAGCCTGTAGATGGGATTCTCCTTGTAAAGGAAGGAGTAGATGGCAAGCGTGAAGAACGCGCCTACCCAGATGCCTATAATATCATACATTTCCTACCTCCCTCCCTTAAGCAGGGTTTTCTTGTGAAAACCTCCCGCGAAGAACGCGATGTTACCCATTATGATAAGCAGAATTATGAGTATGTGTGCTGCTGACTGAACATCCATGCCTCGAAAGGCTTTGTCTGTAGATGGAGTGATTCCGTTTTCGGTAAGAAGAACCTCGTACTCCGCTGCTCCCCGGAGACCTCCCATCTGGCCTATCACCTGTCCTGCCTGAAGGTACGGGAAGTAATCCGTAGCCATGACGGCTGTAAGACCGAAAGCTATCGGTAGCCCCATCTTTTCCCGTGCGTAGGTGACCCACCATACGCAGGCACCTGAGCCTGAGCTGGTCAGAGCCATGTCCACTTCCCTGAGGCTCTTGTGTTCCTGCAGCATGGGCATTTCCCCGGTAGAGTTTCCATGTGCATCGACCGGGTACTGCGTTTCTATGGAGACGGTCATTCCAAGTATCACGAGGTTGAAGACCGGAGCGTAGCCTAAGGCTGCGTAATCCCTGCCTTCGAAAACCCATCCCAGGGCTCCTTCTGGCAGCTGATTCCCCTGGTTCTCCCAGGCCTCAATCAGCTCATACTTTCCTGTAACTCCCGCCTCGCGAAGATCCTTCCAGTCCTCGAAGTCAACATCCTCATAGAATCCTTCCGTGGTAGGATTGAAAACGTACTCCATAGCGGCAAGCATCATTCCGTGATGCAGAGGATAGTTCGCGGTCATGAAAACTGGAATATCGTTGTAAAAGGCATGCCGCATAACGGCTACAGCCATCGGCATATTCTCAGCCGACGTTCCGGGCGCAAAGTCGAAACTGATGAAGATAGCGTTATCGGAGCCGAGTTCATCGACATAATCGTAAATGCTCTCGACTTCCCTGGTAGTTCTTACAGGCATTCCGAAGTTGATAAAGAACGGAACTATTGACACGACACCTATTCCAAGGAAGATCCAGCGCCGGTCAATGTTAAGCATTTTTTCCCAGATATTCACGGCACTCACCTACTTCCCTGCTCCGCCGAGCCAGTTGCGCTCGACACCGAAGATTATTTTTAGACTGGTTGCCAGTATACCGAAGCCGACACCCAGCATGATTGCACGTTTAGCTGCAAGGTTGGGATATCGGAGAATCCAGAGCCCGGTTTCCGGCAGCCATCTGCCGAGAAGTTCTCCGATCGGTACCTGGCCCAGCATTACAACCACTGCTGCAAGCAGCAGTACTGTGGCAAGAGCCGATTTAGCCCTGAACGCCCGGAAGGCAGCACTTGCGATGTAGAAGGCCAACAGGCTGAACATGGTTGCCTGAATAGGCACCTGTATGTGCATGAAGATGAAGTGGAAAATGCTGGGAGAATCCATCCCTCCACTGATGGATTCGGGCCATAAGTGTGCAAGAATCGGCATCCCGAATAATGGTATCAGAACGGCATAGCTGTACTGCCAGTTCTTTGCCTTTCTCCGTATCTTGTGTGAATGTATTCTAGTGAGACTTCCGACTCCGAGTACAAGCGCGAACGCAACAATTATTGGAGTCCAGTCCGTGTAGTATGCGAATACGGTCTGCGATATCTGGTGTGGAATGAAATACTGAAGCATCATCAGTATTCCGCCCACCATTACTATCATAAGCGGAACAGTTCTTTTCACTGCTCTATCTCCTTTCTGGTGGGCTTACTCCATAATCGGACTGGTTACAAGATCACGAAGCCAGTCCAGGATGTGAGTGTTTGCTACAACATCAATTATGCCGAATATCAGAGCAACCGTTATGAAACCCATTATAATGCCCTTGCAGGCATCCTGTCCCTTCAGGGCACCAATCTGTTTGGGCTCCTGGCCAAGGTACGCACTGGCTGCATAGAGTTCCTCGCCTATCAGCGTATAGTCACATGTGGTTATAAAGAATGGCAGCTGTGTGACGGCGTCGGTTCCGGCTATCTGAATAGCACCTGACAGAGAGCCCGTCTCTGCCAGAAGGAGCGATTCAGCCCAGAACATGCCGAGGTAGAAGTTCGTAGCCGGCTTCTCCCTCATCATCATGCCGTTGACTCCAGCGACAAAGGCGAACTGACTTGTTGTGAGGAAGAAAACCGAATCAGGATCGTAAGCATCTGGACGCCCGGCTTCAAGATAAGCCTGTTTTACCACTTCCTCGGCTACCGTAAACACGATAGGATCACGATTGGGTACAATGAGCGGCGTCTGATATACAGCTATCTTCTTGGCGACTCTTCCCAGAATGGTGAGGCTGGCGATAGTGGCCACATCTGCTATGCTGGAAAGCCCCGGAACGTATAGGATCGGCTTACCCATCTCTGTTGCGCGGCCGATGGCTTCATCAATGGCCTCTATACCGGCTATCGGTCTGAGGTACATTTTCGCGCCTCTCTGAGCCTTGGCGAAATAGTAGAAAATCAGAAAGATGAACAATCCTCCGGCAATGAGTACTCTTGTTTTACCGGTGTGGTAGATTTCGCCCACCGAGACAGTACCTGCCTCGAAGACGGGTCCGAAGAATTCTTCACCATCAATGTTTACAGATGCTATTCTGTATTCGTACAGAACTCCCGAGTTGATAGGATACTCAGGATCGTAGCCATCGATGAATTCCGGCGGTTCATCCGCAGGGATAATCTCTACCAGATTCCAGGCTTCTGCATCTGATTCACCAGCAACACGCCGGTAAACATTGTAAGCGAAGATACCATCTGTATACAAAGGCTGCTCAAAAGATACAACCAGCAGGTCTCCGGCATCGTTTTTCCTATCCAGCACTGTAATCGTGCCGGGCACATCAAGTCCGGGATCAGGTTGCTCCAGCTGTACTTCTGCTGCCGGTGTCAAGATTTCGTCAACGCTCTGAGCAACTGACAAAGCAGGCAGCAGAAGGAGAATCATGAGGGCTGGAACAACTATCCAGTTTTTCCGCATGGATCCACCTTTCAGTTGAATGATCTTATTCTTTACTCGAAAAATTCGTTAATCTTACGGGCCACTTCGGCACCCACACGCTTTGAAGCGGCGGCACTTCCGGCTCCGATATGAGGAGTAGCCACGGTTTTTTCGTATTCCGCGAGGATATTCCCTTTGGCAGGTTCCTCTTCGTAAACATCGACTCCCGCAGCGAATACCTTCCCGGACTTCATAGCTTCAAGCAGAGCGGCTTCGTTTACCGTACCCCCTCTTGCGCAGTTCACTACTATCACTCCATCCTTCATCATATCGAACTGAGGAGCGTCAAGCAGGTAATGTGTTTCCTTGTTGTGGGGAATGTGAAGGCTGATGAAATCGGACTCTTTGCAGAGAGTATCCAGATCGACCTTCCGCGCGCCCTCTTCGTCATCTATAAAGGGATCAAAGAAAATGACGTTCATCCCGAATGCCTTTGCTCTTTTGGCAACTTCCTTTGAAATGCGTCCGAATCCGATAAGGCCAAGCGTTGAATTCCAGAGTTCCTTGCCCTTACCGTAAGCTTTTTTGTTCCACTCACCATTTTTCATCGTGCAGTTCGCAGGACCTAGAAAGCGGCTGCATGCCAGCAGGTGGGCCATCGCAAGTTCGGCTACGGCAACGCTGCTTGCAGCAGGTGTGTTCTGTACCGATATACCAAGTGCAGCAGCATCATCAAGGTCGATGTTATCAAGTCCAACTCCGCCGCGGACGATAAGTTTAAGATTTCCTTTTGCCGCTACTTCGAGAACGGGCTTTCTGACCTTTGTCGCGCCGCGCACAACCAGAGCGTCGAACTGAGGAGCGGTTTCCATCAGCTCATCGACTGACATGCCTACTTTCTCAACGACTTCATGTCCGCCTTTTCGGATTGCATCCAGAGCGTCCTGGGCAACCGTGTCACAGATGAGTACTCTTGCCATTTAATTCCTCCTGTTTTCATTATTTGAATAAGGATTCGCAACGTATTCCAAGATATTAAGCATACTACAGGTGAGCCGGATTCAAGTCAATAACAGAGGGTGTTTCGCAGCTGTTATTCGTTCCTGCGAAGGCGGTTTTCATTGCAGCATCCTCTTCGCTTTCTCTGCTATTGCTATTGCGGTAAGTCCATATTTTTCCATTACACGTTCCGGAATCCCGCTTGTACCGAAAGTATTCTGCATGGCAACGGTATCTACGGGAACAGGCAGCTCCCGGCAAAGGGTCTCTGCCACTGCCCCGAACAGGCCGCCTGTTACCTGGTGATCCTCCGCCACGACAACGGCTCCTGTCTTCCCTGCCTGTCCAACAAGAAGTTCCCTGTCAAGAGGTTTCACCGAAATCATATCGATAACCCCTGCTGAGATGCCCATCCCCCCGAGAATGGCTGCCGCTTCAATGGACAAACTTACCATGGCTCCGCAGGCAACCAGTGTTATATCAGAACCATCTTTCAGCAGATTCCCCTTACCTATATTCACTTTATCATCAGAGGTGTAAATCTGGGGAACCGGATTTCTTCCGAAGCGGATGTAAACGGGACCATCAGCTTCCAGAGAAGCAATAACCGCCGCGCGGGTCTGGTTGGAATCCGCAGGAACCAGTACTTTCATATTAGGAAGTACCCGCATCAGCGCCACATCCTCAAGAGCCTGATGTGTTGCTCCGTCCGGTCCCACGCTTACTCCGCCATGAGCACCGGCTATGCGGACATCAAGGTTCATATAACAGATACTCGTCCTGATCTGATCCCACGCGCGGCCGGCTAAAAACACGCCGTACGTTCCGACGAATGGGATGAAACCCTCCAGAGCGAGGCCTGCCGCTTCTCCCAGCATATCCTGCTCGCTTACTCCGAGGTTGAAGAACCTGTCAGGAAATTCCTCTCCGAATGAAGCACTCCCGATTGATCGGGAAACATCACCTTCGATAACAACAACACGGCTGTTCTCTCTACCCGCCTGCAGTATCCCTTCGACATACCCTTCCCGCGTTGGTTTCAGATCATTCATGAAAGGCCTCCCCGGATCTCCCCGACGGCTGCATCGTACTCCTTATCATCCGGGCATCTGCCATGCCACAGGAATGTATGCTCCATGAATGAAACACCTTTTCCCTTCACCGTATCAGCGATGATAACCGATGGGAACGGGGTTTGTGCGCAGTG
Source organism: Candidatus Fermentibacterota bacterium (assembly GCA_030592645.1). Classification (GTDB taxonomy): domain Bacteria; phylum Fermentibacterota; class Fermentibacteria; order Fermentibacterales; family JCC-6; genus Aegiribacteria. The sequence continues at coordinate 35,962 of JAUVIR010000004.1, forward strand.
CTCGAATGCCTTTTCTAAGGAGGGAAAACTATGCCCATCGGCGACTACCACGTCCCATCCGAACGCCAGCCACTTATCAACAAGCGGCTCTATCTCCATAACCTCCGAAACCGTTCCATCCAGCTGTATCCGGTTCCGATCGACAATAGCTGTAAGTTGTTTCAGATTGTAGTGGGAGGCGGTCATTGCCGCTTCCCAGATACTTCCCTCCTGCAGCTCTCCATCACCCAGCAGGCAGAAAACGCGGCTCTCCCTGTCATCCAGCTTCATGCCGTGGGCAATTCCGCACGCGAGAGAGAGACCCTGTCCGAGGCTTCCCGTGGAGGCATCCAGACCGGGAAGAACATGCATGTTGGGATGGCCCTGAAGCCTGGACCCGAGTTTTCTGAACGTCAGAAATTCTGCAGGATCGAAGTAGCCCTTTCGGGCGAGAACCGAGTACAATGCGGGACAGGCATGACCCTTGGAGAGAATGAACCTGTCTCTCCCTGTCCAGCGGGGGTCCTCAGGACGGATTTTCATTACATTCCAGTAAAGCTCGACAAGTGTCTCAACCGCTGAAAACGAACCGCCTGGATGGCCGCTTCCCGCAGCCCTTATCATCTCGAGAACATCCAGTCGGACCTGCAGAGCCAGGTCCTGCATTTGAGCGTTATCCAACATATGCAAACCTCATAAGGATCTGAACTACTTATTCCAGTCGGAAAGGAATTTCTCCAGTCCTATATCTGTCAGGGGATGCTCCACAAGCTTCCTTACAACCGCAGTGGGAACCGTAGCTATATGGGCTCCTGCCAGCGCTGCCTGCTCGACATGCTGTGGATGCCTGATGCTGGCGGCGATAATTCTGGTCCCGAATCCATGAAGGTCGTATATCTCGGCAAGATCGGCTACAATCTCCATACCGGGGATTCCGATATCGTCCAGTCTACCAACGAAGGGACTGACAAAAGATGCTCCAGCAAGGGCTGCTGTGTACCCCTGAGCCGCAGAGAATACCAGAGTAACATTACACCGAATTCCCTCCTTCTCAAGAATTGATACTGCCGCCAGACCCTCTTTCCCCATGGGTATCTTGACGACCACGTTTTCGTGCCACCCGGCATTTTCCCTTGCCTCTTTCAGCATTCCTTCTCTCTCCGTGCTTATAACCTCAGCGCTTATGGGGCCATCTACAATATCACATATCTCGCCGATGACTTCTCTGAAATCCCTGCCCTCCCTGGCAATAAGTGACGGGTTCGTCGTTACTCCGGACAGTATGCCCCAGGCAGCGATCTCTCTTATCTCCTCTACGTTCGCTGTATCAAGAAACAGTTGCATGATTTCCCTTTCAATCGAGGTCTGTTATTGACCCTTTCTGTTTTATCACGGGAATAGGTACGTATCCCGTTACCAGTGTCTTCGGTTCATCAAATCCGAAATCGACTGTTATCCTCCATTCAGATCCGTTCCTCACCGCTTTTTTCACAAGTCCTCTGCCATATCTTGGATGTCTTATGAGATTACCGCTGCTGTAAGAAATACTGCTGTCATTCGCATCCGTGATGTCATCCTCGAGGGTTCCCGAAGAGAGCACTGCCTTCGGAGGCTGTATCCTGTTCTCACCGCTTGCGATCTCAGTTATGAACCGGGATGGGCCCGATTGTGATACTCCCGCTCTTCTTCTGTTCAGAGCACATGTCAGTACCAGCCTTTCGCGGGCTCTTGTCATCCCAACATACAGGAGTCTTCTTTCCTCTTCCATGTTGGACGGAGCATATTCTCCCGGTCTGATGAACGGGAGCATTCCCTCCTCCAGCCCCGCTACAAAAACAACGCTGAATTCCAGGCCTTTTGCGCAATGAAGAGTCATAAGGGCAATTTTACCGCTGTTCTCTCCCTCGTACTCGTCAACGGTTGTTGCCAGACTGATGTCCGTCATGAAACCGGGCAGGTTTCCCTCCCGAACAGTCTGATCGTATTCCGATACACTTCTTCGGAACTCGGCGATATTCTCAAGGCGTGTCTGATCGGTGATATCTTCCGTTTCGTACTGCGCTGCAAGGCCAGTAGCATCGATAAGGCTGTCGACAATATCTGAAGCTGACATGCCGCCTGCAGTATTCTCACCGGCCAATCTGAACCATTCTCCAAGCCTCTTGAGTTCCTTCGCAGCTCTGGGAGCGATACCGCTGATACTGCCGGAGATAAGCATCGCATCCACAGGATCCATTCCCTTCGAATCCACGAATGAGAAAAAGGATGCTCTGCCTTTCGCTCCAAGACCTCTTACAGGTTTGTTGATTATCCGCTCCAGACTGAGGCGGTCGTCATGGTTGATAACAACTCTCAGGTAAGCGATAATGTCCTTGATCTCCATCCGTTCATAGAATCTCTGGGATCCCACAACTTCGTAGTTCACGCCGTGCTTTCTGCATGCGGTCTCGAACTGACGTGACTGAGCGTTCGTCCTGTACAGCACTGCAATTGAATCGGATGGGCATGTGCCGTCCTCCATCAGTTCCATTATCTCCTTCAGTATCCACTCGGCCTCTTCGATTTCATTGTAAAGAGATCTAACGGTTATCGGATGACCTGCATCCTTCTTTGTCCAGAGGGTTTTCCCGTGTCTTCTGAAATTGTGATTCACCAGTGCAGAAGCCCCCCGCAGAATATTCCCGCTGGACCTGTAATTCTCTTCCAGTCTTATGATCCTGGTTCCGGGGAAATCCTTAGAAAATTCAAGAATATTCTCTACGCAAGCTCCCCTCCATGCATAGATGGACTGATCGTCATCACCTACTACACAGATTCCTGCACCATCTCTGGAGAGTTCTTTCAGAAGCTCATGCTGCACTTTATTGGTATCCTGATACTCATCGACCAGAATGTATGAAAACCTGGAAGAATAGAGTTTTCTTATGTCACTATTTTGACGAAATATGCTCAGTACTCCCGTCAATAAATCGTCAAAATCGAATGCTCCTGATGATTTCAAACGCTCCTGATATTTGAGATAAACTTCGGCAAGATCAGTCTCAGCAGGGCGTGATGCCTGGAGGGCCGCTTCCTCCGGCGCAATACCTTCGTTCTTATTCCTTGAGATGTATCCCTTCGCAAGACCGGGGGTAATTTTCGTAGAGAAATTCATCCCTTTCAGAAGCCTTCTGATCAAGGTTTTCTGATCGTCCGCGTCGTAAATAACGAAATTCTCATTGTACCCGAGGCAGTGGGCTTCGCGTCTGAGAATCCAGGCGCAGATGGAGTGGAATGTTCCAAGCCTTACTCTGGAGCCTTTTCCCGGAAGCATGTCTTCAACTCGTTCTCTCATTTCCTGGGCGGCTTTATTCGTGAAGGTCATGGCAAGAATTTCCCATGGTTCCGCGTAACCCTTCCCGATAATGTGCGCTATTTTTGCCGTAAGAACCCTGGTTTTGCCGCTTCCGGCTCCAGCGAGTACTAAAAGAGGGCCTCCTGTATAATCTACAGCTTCCCTCTGTCTGGGATTCATTTGATCTTTACTCATGCAATATTTCTAACTGGCAAGAATCTTGCTTTCCTATAAGGTGTTCGGTAAATAATACAAAAGTATTCGGAGATTTTCAAATGAAGAAACCTGGATTGAAAAACTGGCTGATCGTCACTCTCGCAGTGGTTGTTGTGCCGGCTTTTGCTCTCGTTATACTGCCGGTCTGATCCCCTCCCTGACCGGCTGTAGAAAGCATATTGTGATCCAGGATACGAGCAGGCAACTGGTTGACCCCTCCAGTTGCCTGCGCTAATATCCAGGTTCGAATGGTACCATCAGACATCCAGAGCCTCGATTATGTCGATACTTCTGCTGCAGCCCAGCCTGGAGGCTCCCGCCTCTATCATCACAAGAGCATCTCCAAGAGTTCTGATCCCGCCTGAAGCCTTAACACCAAGGGTTTCCCTTACAGTATCGCGCATGAGAGTGACATCAGACACAGTGGCTCCACCGGTGCTGAAACCGGTGGAAGTCTTAACCCAGGAAGCACCGCTGTCCATAGCGATCCTGCATGCAAGGATCTTCTCTTCATCCGTCAGAAGACAGGTCTCAATAATAACCTTGACAGGCTTCTCCGCAGATGCGCGGACAACGTCCCGGATAGAGGCTGAAGCTTCCCTGATATTGCCGTCCTTCAAGTGCCCTATCGGAATTACCATATCCAGCTCACCGGCTCCGAGGGCTACAGCTTCTGCAGCTTCCTGTGCCATGCAGTTTGTTGCGCCGAGGGGAAAGCCTATGACGGAACAGACTATCGATCTTTCATTCCTGAGAATCTCAGAGGCGAGAGGTACCCACAGAGGATTAATGCAAACGGAATAGAAACCGTAATTGATCGCTTCCTCGCACAGTCTTTCAATATCTCCCCGAACAGCATCTGGTCCCAGAAGTGTGTGATCGATAAGTGAGGCGAGTTCTGACCGGTTCAAGGAACTAACCTTCCCGAAGAAACAGAAGGTTGATTTCACCTGAATCAATGGACATGGATTCATCACTGAAAATGATCCTGCCGTTAACTTCGACCCTGACCGGATGCTCTCCTTCGGGAAGCCTCAGGCGAGCTACAAATATCCCGGAGGGCAGTGTCAGCCACGCCCTCAAATCCGCCCGTTCGGTGACTGCCCCGACAATGCTCAAAAGGAGACCTGTAACCTGGGATATTCCACTGTTCTCTTCTGTAAGCTCCTCTACAATCTGTTCCCCTGCCTCCGCCACGCCTGCCTTCAGTGCCAGCCTGGCGATAGACCTCGCAATATCACGCCCTGCCTGGTCCTCAAGATTCTTTCTGGCTATGCCCGTAAGATCTTCGGCAAGGAACCCGGAAACCTGCGTGTTTCCCGAAGAAAGGGTCACAGACCAGGACTCACGCCGCCGGGCCGCTATAGCCGGAAGAGAGACTCTGTATACCCGATCGTTGAGAACAAAGGTATAGGATTTTTCTACTCTTGCAGGGATCATTCCCGCTTCGAGGATAACAACTACTTCTCCGTGATCCTGATCCGGGCCATCGTTCTCCCAGCTGACCCCGGGCCACTGCGAGGAGTAATCCTGATAGATAGACTGCATACCAAGTGTGCTGGATAACCTGAGAATGTCAGATCTTACACGCTGGGGAGCCGGGAGTCCGTAATCTGCCGCATACGAGGAATCGTATACTGAGGCGCTGTTCCTGTAAGCTATCAGTGCGTTATTGAGATCTCCTGCTTTCTCGTAGAGAATCCCCATGAAGTATCTGATGAACGCATCATCGCTGTACCTGTTCTTGTTCTCTTCATAACTCTGGTTCAGCACTCGCAGTTTGTCGTTAACCCTTCTGCATTCAACCAGAGCATCTTCCATATTGTTCTGCGAAGCATAACTTACCGCTAAACAGTAATTTATAAAAACCTTTTCGTAATCTGCCCCTCTGAATTCAAGAGCCAGATCACTGCTTAAAAATGCCTCTACTTCCTGTCCCAGCTCTATTCCGCGCTGCTGATCGCTCAGTCTGTCCGCCTGAAGAAGCAGGTTCTCAGCAGCGGTAAAATCACCTGTCAGCCGCATGAGGTTGCCAAGCTCCATAAGGTAGAGAAGCCTGTCCCTGCCTGTGGAATCAGTAAAATTCTCCCTGAATTCCTCTATGGCAAGATCAGGCCTGTCCATCCTGAGGCTTGAGGTCACCGGCCTCATTTCTCTTGTATAATCAGTTGCGCAGCCGGACATCACAACTGCTGATGCAATCGCGACAGTGGTAAACAACCAGGCTGGTTTGATCATGATTGGGACATCTCCCCAACAGGACAGTTCATTCAGATACTCCGAAGTACTCGGAGAAAAGTTCCTACCACTCGATCATCTTCTTGATCTCGAGACTGCCTATCCAGGATTTAAGTGCAGTTTCGACGTCTATGAGTTCAAGGCTGATCTGGTAGTAAATACTTCTGGTACTGCCTTCTTCATCAACTATCGACCCGATACTGCCTGTCATTACAAAGTCTGCACCGATCTCATGGCCAAATGCGGCAGCAGTTGCAGGTGAGGCGAAAATGGTCTGATCCGCTCTTTCAGCCCTGACTTCCCCTCTGCTGTCTCCGCCGGCTGCAATCTGAGCCCTGCCTGATTCCAGAAGAGACTGTTCTATCGCATTCATGAAGATATCTGTATTTATGTGTTCCGAACTCTCATTGTAGATTCCGCCTACAACAATGACAGGTCTGGCTTCTGAAGCCCCTCTTCCTGCCCTGGAGGAAAATTCCGAAAGCCATGTACCGCTGAGGCAGTGAATAACCATTGTATCAGCCACCATGTGGGCATCAGTTTCGTTCCAGTAACCGCTGAGATCGGTTACCGTGTCCGGATCGGTCCGGGTAACTTCTCTGCCTCCGCAACCGATAATAAGCACAGTTACAGCAGAAATTGCGAGGATCTTCAATAAATTACTCATACTCTATTCCTTTCCGTTTAAGTTTAAATCTGTTCCATCCAGGGTATCGGAACCACTCCCCGGAAAATTACGTTGTAGTACCCGCTCTCCCTCAGCGCTGTTCCCTTAAAAGGAGGGTTAAGGGGCTTCAGTATCAATGCGTACGGTGATTGCATATCTGAGATCGTATCGGGAGGCTGCTCCCACGCATCGCGCGTCCATTCCCACATTATACGATCCTCAGGTGCCTGATTTTCGGAGAACATGGCCAATCCTGCAGGAGATGTTCCTATGATGCCTGAAAGGGTCATGGATATGAAATCGGAATAAGCGTTCATGACTTCCCATGTATCTTCAATTCCAATTGCTCCGGCCTCCACAGCGGCAGCTATTTCCACCCTTGTGGGAAGTCTTTTACCGTTATCACCAAGGTAGAGCCTTGCAGCATCGAACGTCACTGATGTAGCAGGGATATCAAAACACCCGGTCTGAACTGTAACGCCGGTTACTCCGTTTTGAGCGTTCTTGTAGATGACCCAAGGGGTATACCTGACGAAAACGATATTCCTGAAATCTTCTCCCATGTTCTCACCTGGCATCAGCAGTTCTTCCTGTCCGGTGATGTAGATCGGGATCTGTTCTACGTAGGATATCTCTTCTGCGAACCAGTCGAGAATATCTCTGCAGATGACGGGTTCTCTATCAATAAAATAGGGAGCGACATGGATACTGTCTCCGTCAATTATGACGGTTGCGGGAGCTATATACTCCATACCAGGAGGGGGCACGGGGAGATAGCAATCAGTACAGAATTCTCCGTCGTTTTCTGTACTGCATGCAGGGCAGGTCCATGCGGAAATAATTGATACCAGAACAAATAACAAATAAATCACTTTCAAATCGATACTCCTCCGTACTATTTCATGATGCTATGGAAAATAATCCATCCCCATCAGAATTCAGCCCCGATGGTAACATTGTATTCAGGCTTGCGGGAAATGCCGCGAAGATCCGTACGCCATGCGATATCATGTTTCAGAAGAAGGTAACCGAGGTTGATCCTGTATCCGGTTCCCAGGCTCATCTTCAGATCATCAAGATGGAAACCTCCTGTGGTGGAAGCTCCATGAAAACTGGAAATATCATCGAGGGCACACCCCAGATCAAAGAACAGAACACCTCTTCCATTTCTGAAAACAAGCGGAAGGGGGGCATCAAGCGCAAGAGTATTCACGAAGGGCACTCTCAACTCACCTGTAAAGATGCCATACCGGCGTCCCTGAATAGTGGCGTAATCGTACCCCCTCAGGATATCACCCTGGTTTGAGTAAAAACCAAGCAGTTCATTTATGGTATCAACTTCTCCCCACAACAGCCTGTGAGGTATCGCGCCTCCAAGGAAGAACGTTTGCGCATCTGGCCCCCAGCTTGTTCCACCTGCAAGCCTTGTGGCGAATGTCACTCTCTGGGACACCCATAAATAATTCCTGAGATCAAACAATATCGTACCGTAACTTGCTGATCCTGAAATAGATGGGGCATATTCAGCTACGATGCTGAACCTGCTTCCGACCCGCGGTCCCACACTTCCCCAGAGGGCGTTATCAAAGACGACCCCGGCCTGCATGGAAATGATATCCTCATCAATATCAGCTGTAGAATTCCAGGTTCCGGTTCGACTTAAATGCCTGTACTCCAGAGATCCGGTGACCCGCAGTGATGGGCTGAACGGATACCTGACCATAGCAAATCCGCCCATATCAACATCTCTAACCTCTTCGTAATGGCCATCGGAAAATCTGAACAGATGCCTGTAGGATTGCCGCATAAGACCGAAGACATAATCGGTGCGATGGGGGAGATAACCATAAAATACAGCCACATCCACATCGCTGAGACTGCCTCCGTTCAGGTTTGTATTCACCGCGATCTGGTGGTGAGCGAGAATGTCGCTGAGAATGAACTGAAAATAACCGGCAACACCAAGATAAGAGTCGTACGCTGCCATAGCGCTCGCGTAATCTATTGTCAGTCTCGGTGAGTAGGGGGAAATACTGCACAGGAACTCATCCTCGATGCAGGGAACAGATACATCCTCATCTGATGCAGGAGCTTCATTCGAAAGCTCAGAAAATGCGGTCGGAATCCCGGATACTGATCGAACACTCTGTTCTGATGTTGAATCATCAATTGGATAATACTCAGGAATGAGCCTGTTTTCCGCTTCGGCAGTGGTTACATGATATGATCCATGTTCACATGCAATCACCCTTCTGTCCGTAATGTCGTATGCAAGAAAAACCCCGCTTCCGTTCCAGTCACTCGATACGAAAGTCAGGATATTGGTGGAAGAAGCCCAGGAAGGGGAATCGATGGTCCGGTAAAGGGCTGTAAGACGGACGATCTCATCGGTTTCTTCCGAAAGCAGGTAGAGATCAGGGAAACCGCTCATGTTTGACATAAAGATAATCCCGTCCGGAACGCTGATGGGATACCTGATTTCGGAAGAATCAGCCAGTACAGTAACGGATTCTCCCTCAAGAGTGTATTCGATTATTCTCGTTTCTCCATCGGATGATTCAGCAGCGCAAAGGATCCTGTCATCGATCCAGGAGAGGTCTCGTTCACCTGATATGTCATCGTTTATCTGCGACAACTCCTGCTCCTGAATATCCCAGGCGTAAATATTCAGCAGACCGCCGTTCATACCTGCGAATCCGATGTATCTGCCGCAGGGAGACCAGGCCGGATCACGGATCAGCTCCATTTCAAAGGGGAGATTTTCCTGCTTTCCATCAGAACAGATGATCAGCTGATCTCCGGAAACGTACTGCGCCGCAACAACTATTGAATCAGCAGACGGGGAAAAACTGCATACCCTGTACATAGGTGATACTGAGACATCAGAGATCCCTCCGGATACAAAAGATCTTTCCTCAACTTCACCCGTTACGGCTGATCTTACGGTCACTGCCAGGTGAGCATGATGAAATTCGACACCGGCAATGAGCCTCCCGTCAGCTGATACTATGGAATTGATCTGCATTATTCTTTCATCATCCCTGTAGATGGCATTTGCAATATCACTGGGACTTTCGCCGCAGGCCAGTTCCGACCAGTAGGTTTCCCGGGCCCATTCCAGGAATTTTTCACTGAATTGAGCACTGGACATGTCGAATACCGCGTTGAAGGGATCTCCGGATCTTCGCTCTGCATCTGAAGAACCATCCGATTCTGTGCTTGCAGTATAATCCCTCCCGCTTCGAATGTTGATTCGCTGAACGAATTCCCTGTATTTTTCCTCTCCATATCTTTCGTTCATGAAATGGTAGATCGCTTGACCTTCGCGGTAGACAAGGTAATCATTTCTTCTGGAAAGCTGATCAATTGGAACGATCTGATAGGATATGACCATATCTCTGAATTCTGCTTCAGAAGCAGCATCCCAACCTATGGAGGTGTATTCTGCAAGACCCTCCATCATCCAGAGGGGTGTTCCTCCGGTGATAATGTTAATCAGGGAACGCCTGTAAAGCATATCAAAGATAAAAGCATGGTTGAGCTCATGGGCAATCACATGGCGAAACTCTGACCAGTAACCTGTGAAGGGGACTACAACTCTGCCTTTGTAGAACTCCGTGAATCCCCCGACTGCCTGTGATATTTCGTATGGATTGATATCGGTCTGTCTGAAGTCGCCTGGAGAAACATAAAGCACGATAGGAATAGGTTCCGTCGGCATGTAATCGAATTCCTCGGATAGTTTCAGCAATTCTCTTTCTGTATGTACTAAAAGAGTCTCAGCCGGTATTTCTCCACCCTGAGGAAAATATATGGTGAAATGCCTGCCGTGAATCTCCCACCATTCCTGGTTTCCTATCTGAACCTTGTTGCGTCCATAAGAAGTTGCGAAACAGATCGAGAATAAAACAGGAAGAAACAGAATCAATGCCTTTTTCATTTGACCTCCAGATAACACTGTTCAGGCATTCGTAGTTCGACTATACTGCCAGGGTTCCCGCTCGAACAGGAGATACAATGCGAATATACTTAAATGTCATGATTCCGCTCATGATCGCTCTTTTTACACTGACATCCTGTGATGAACCGGATTCCTACAGTGCTATTTCAGATAATATGAAGAGTGAACTTCGTGAATGGGCGGGAATCCTCGCGAGGTACTGGATTCTGCCTCCGGGCGACAGCCTAAGCCCCGGGAAACCGGAGGACGCTGAATTACTCTCTCTGATACAGTCCTGCGAATCGAATCCGGAAGCGTGGGCTTATCTTTACAGCTGTATAGCCGACACTATAGCTACACTGGAACCTCCATTACCAGCATGCCAGATACCGGATTAGCAGGATATTATGTTTAATGTAATTCCTCGTCCAGTTCAGGAACTGTACCTCAATAACGGGAAATCATCAGCCGGTGAAGGAATCATTCTGTATGCGGATATTTCAGGTTTCACTTCTATCACCGAGTCACTGCTTGAACACGGGAAAAAGGGTGCGGCAGTACTATCCGGGATACTGAACAAGGTATTTTCAAGAACAATATACGAAATCTACAGTAGTGGTGGGATAATAGCTGAATTTGAAGGGGACGCAATAATCGCTGTTTTTCCTGTCAGCAGTCCTGAAGCAGCTTATCATGCAGCCACTTCTCTTCAACGATATTTTGAGAGGGAAGCTATCTGGAAAACAGATATAGGCAAATGGCCAGTTTCGGTTAAACTATCCATCTCCTATGGACAGGTTGAATGGGGTATTATTGGCAATCGCAGGCTGGCATACTTCATTCAGGGTTCCGCTCTTGAAGCGGCAGCAAGAACCTCAGCTGACAGCAGTGCGGGTACTATCGGTATTCAGCCAGATTTCTCAGATCTTATCTGGAATAAATACGGCAAATCACCGGATGAACTTACCGATACCGGTATCAAAAGAGAACAGTTAAGCTTGCGTCGAATACTGAAGAGCGTCGCGTCGAAATTCGTTTCGGAAAACGTACTGTCAAGCAGGCTGACTGGTGAGTTCAGATCGGTAACTCCTGTCTTTATTGATATCAGAAGTAAGGATGACAATGATTTTCGCGAATGCGTATCACTTATTCTTTCTACCGCCTCCATTTATGGCGGTGAGCTGAACGGGCTGTACTGTTCTAATCATGATTACGCGACTGCCCATGTTCTTTTCGGTGCACCTGTTTCATGGGAAAACAACACTTCCAGAGCTTTCGATTTTTCACAGAAGCTGCTTGATGAACTTGGTAATTCCATTCGTGCAGGTATCTCGGAGGGAACTGTCTATGCAGGTATAACCGGAAGTTCTCAAAGGTGCGTATACACAGTTTACGGTGATACGGTGAATACAGCTGCAAGGCTTGTATCAATAGCGGAATACGGAGAGATACTGGTCACGGAAAAAGCGATCGGAAATAAAGGGCAACGGTATACATTTTCAGACACCAGACGCTGGTTACCAAGGGGCAAATCAGACGACATTCTTATAGGCAGACTGGACATTCTTAAGACCGCCAATGTCAGGAGAGCCCTTACCGGAAGGATGTTTGGGCGCTCCTCGCAGATGCGCCTTCTTACCCATTGCATCGAACCGGTATTGCAAGGGAGTTTCGCCGGTGCTGCAACGGTATACGGTGAGCCGGGCATAGGAAAATCAAGACTGCTCTTTGAAGTCGCACAGACATTCTCCGATCGCTGTCGAACCTATACAATGAAGTGCGATGATATTCTGAAAAGAAGCCTCAATCCGTTCGTTTACTTTCTTAAAGACCTTTTCGGGCAAAGTGAAACAGGAAACAAAGCTCAGAATGCTAAAACATTCAGTGAAAGAATGGAAATTATTGTCCAGGATCTCTCGGCTGCCGCATCGACAGAGGATGATAATATCCTTTTAACTGAACTTGAAAGAGCTTCATCGATAATAGGCTCGATCCTTGGTCATTTCTGGAAGGATTCTGTTTATTCAAAACTAGCTGTTGAAAGCAGATTAGAGAACACCGCTCTGGCCTTGAAAACACTTGTAAGTGCCCTCTCCCGCACAAAACCCACCATATTCATCATCGAAGATCTGCACTGGATGGATAACGATTCCAGAAAGGTTATCCGCATAGTGACCAGGAGTGTTGAAGAATACCCCTTCATAATTCTCTTCTCCAGCCGTTACTTCGATGACGGCTCCAAACCTCATGTTCCTATCGATCAAACTGCTGTTGCAGTTTCAATTGATCTTAAAGGTATTGACAGAGATTCCGTCAGGGGGATAATTCTGGATAGAATAGGAGCAGAACCAAGTGCCAAACTTGCCGATTTTATACTGAGTAATTCTTCAGGTAATCCTTTTTATACCGAGCAGTTCTGTCTCTATCTGAAGGAATCCGGTCTTATTTCCGAGAAATCCGGCAGATATTATCTATCCTCAGGGAAGTATGATATTCCATCTGGCATCAAATCCATTCTTGTTGCGCGAATGGACAGACTCCCGCGTAGTGTCAGGGAATTTCTCCAGACAGCTTCCGTGCTTGGTCAGGAATTCAGTGTCGATACACTGAACCTGATCTCCGGAAAATGGGGGAAGCAGGAGCTGCTCGATGAAGGAGAGCGACTTCATCTCTGGTCACGTCAGTCCGGTTCGGTATTTGCTTTTAATCATGCTCTATACCGGGATACTGCATACGGGATGCTTCTGGGAAAGAGCCTTCATAGACTACATTCAAAGGCTGCCGAGGTTCTGATCGAGATCCATCGAAACGATCCTGAACCGTCAGCCGGTGAGATTGCCCTGCACCTTGGAGAATCTCTTCAGATATCCAGAGCGATCGACTGGGGCTGGAGAGCCCTCTGCTTTGCCGTGGAAAGCTACAGGGACAACGATATTCTTGAATGGTCCGACAAACTGAAAGACTGGTTAATCTCGATATCTTCAAAGGGAACCCGGAACGGACTTCTCATGGATGTGCTTCTGAAGAAGGATTCGGTGCTGTATTCCATGGGTAACCGGCAGGGCCAGAGGAAGAACATAGATCTGATGACAAAAATCTGTCAGGAGGAGAACTGGACACACCGGGCAGCAGAGTTGTTCAAAGTAAGAGGCGCCCTCTCATGGAAGACCGGTGATCTTGACAAAGCTTTCAGCCTGTTCGAAAAAGGCCTGGAGAGAGCGAATGATTCATTGGATTCTACAATCAAGGGCAAGCTGTATGGCAACATAGCAAATCTCTTTGCCACCAGAGGCAACGATCCCGAAGCTGGAAAGTACTACGACAGGGCACTTGAAATCCATAGGGAACTTGCCAGCCATAGAGAAGAAGGAATAACCCTCGGTAATCTGGCGATACTTCTAAGAAGAAACGGAAGAATCGATGAGGCCAGGAAGTGCTACGAAGAGGCTCTGACTCTCCATAGAGAAACCGGAAACAGGATCGGTGAGGGAAGGATACTCTGCGGTCTGGGCCACCTGGAAGAAGAACCTGAAGATGCACTGGCATGCTACGAAGACGCCCTGAAGATAAATCGCGAGATTGGAGACAGGCGCAACGAGGCCATCATCCTCAGCAATCTGGGCAGAATAGAAACCATGCAGGAAAAGTACGAAGCGGCAGCAGAACATCTTGATCAAGCGCTGGTGATACACAAACAAATCGATAATTCAACCGGTGAGTCGGACACTCACTGCCTGTTCGGTGAGATGTTCTACTTCATGAAGAAGTGGAGTGAAGCTAAAAAGCACTTCATCGAAGCCATAGATATAAGCAGGAGAACCGGGAGCAGCAGGCAGGAGTGTATCTATCAGGGATTACTGGGACTTGTAAACTTCGAAGATGGCAGCATCAAAGATGCAATCGATTGCTACAGCAATACATATAAACTCATAATGAATCATCAGTTCCCCAGTTCAATAGATGATTCCCTTCAAATGCTCCGGGACAAACTACTGGCAGAAGGAATAAGTGAATCGGAAATACCTTACCCGGATCACTGGTGATAAAATGAACTGTCACTGTTAAAGCTGCTTCTGTTTGTGATTCTTTAACTGTGTCTGGAGTGAAATGAAACACCATTCAGTAGCGACTCTAATCAAGCCATTTGAAGAAACAAAACATGGCCGCAAGCTTGTGGATAACTACAGGTGGCTGGAAACTGCCGGTGAAGAGCGCACTGCATGGATAGATCAGCAAAACAAGCTTGTTGACAGTTTTGTTCTGGATGACCCTAATCGTAAAGAGTTCTTAAAACGTTTTGATGAGCTGTTCAACCGCGATAGAACAAGTTTTCCCAAAGCAACTCTTTCTCGGTTAATATATTTGAAGATAAGACATGGAGAAAAACATCCTTCACTCTATATGCGTTCATGGCCCGATGGTGAAGAGCAGATTCTTATTGATATCGATAAATTCAGTGAACAGGGCAATGTCAGTTTTGGCAGTTGGAGTCCCACCCGTGATGGTAAGCTTTTTGCGTACGGCATGTCAAAAGATGGCAGTGACTGGTTGCACTGGTATGTACTGGATATTGAGAGTGGTGACATTCTGGATGAGATTCCAAGTCTTGTTTACACCTGGCCAAACTGGCTGCCTGATAATAGTGGGTTCATATACTCCCGTTCAACCGATCCTGAGAATCTTTCAAAGAATGGTTTATCTGTTTTTATGCACAAGCTGGGGACTGACTGGCGCACAGATAAAATGATTCTTGGGGATGGACTCTCCGAAACGGATATTCCGAATGCAATGGCGATTTCTCGTGATGGTCATCATCTTATAATCGAAGTGGAGCACGGGCTCACTTTGAATGAACTGTTTTATACAGATCTTTCCGCTGATGAGCTTACTGCACAATCCATCACCGGAGATCATGTTGGCCTGTTCTATGCAGATATTTACAAGGGTGTACTCTTTGTAAGAACGAGTAATGAGGCATCGAATTACAGAGTGTGCAGGGTCGACCTGGATGGGTCAGTACCACTTTATGGCAAGTGGGAGACGATAGTACCTGAGGGTGACGATGTGTTGCTGGAATTTAATGTAATTGGTGACAGGATATTTATAAAGCGGTCTATTGATGTTGTTACACATACATTTATCCATTCCCTGGATGGCCTTGAGATTGGAGAGCTTAAGTATCCTGGTGTAGGTGTTGGTTCTCTGCCCTATGGAGAGGAAGAGGTAGACGCTGTTTTTGTGTCCTACTGTTCTTTTTTTCAACCGAATGAGACATATAAATATGATATCAAGCGAAATGAATTAAGCAAATTCACCGAGAGCAGTTTGAAAATAGATACCGACAAGTACCTGACTGAACAGGTGTTCTTCCGAAGCTTCGATGGCACTTCTGTACCAATGTTTGTCATCCGTGGTCGTGATGTTGAACTGGATGGTTCTAATCCTGTGATTCTTACAGGATATGGAGGTTTCAGTTATTCCAGAACACCGTACTTTTCAGCAGCAATTGTGTTCTGGCTGGAACAGGGAGGGATATATGCCATTGCAAATATTCGCGGCGGTGGTGAGTATGGCGAGAACTGGCACCGTGACGGTATGCTGGGTAACAAGCAAAATGTGTTTGATGATTTCATAGCAGCAGGAGAAGCACTGGTTGGTGAGCGACCGCTACGACTTGCAGGTGAGGATGATTTCTCTGTTCGGAAATATTCCAGTCGCAAATATCTTGGTATATCAGGCGGCAGTAATGGAGGTCTTCTTACTGGAGCTGTACTGGTGCAGCGTCCTGACCTTTGGGCTGCGGTTATCTCTGATGTTCCACTGCTTGATATGCTGCGTTTCCATCTAACCCAGGGCGGTAAATTCTGGATGTCCGAGTATGGTAATCCTGATAATCCAGAAGACTTTGAATGGCTCCTCTCATATTCGCCTTATCACAATGTGAAGGATGGTTCACATTATCCGTCAACACTCCTGAAAACATCACTGCACGATGACAGGGGAACAGACTCATTGCATGCGTTCAAGATGGCAGCAAAGCTTCAAGCCGCTAATTCTTCTGACAACCCGATTCTCCTTCGAACAATGACAAATGTTGGCCATGGTGCAGGCCGAACCACGCAAATGACTATTGACGAGCAGACAGAGATATTTCTTTTCATGGTAAAGCATCTGATGTAAGTATACCCATCACCGGCATACCAGCAGTATTGGGGTCGCTCTAGTTGGGGTCGTATCTTGAATTTTGGCATTCGTTAATCCCTCAACAAATCAAATGCCAAAATTCAAGATACGACCCCAACTATTATCGAACTCTGGTTATCACTCTGGAAATATCCTTGAAGACGATCAGCAGGAAGATAAGCAATATGATGATCATTCCGGTCTGCTGGATTATCTGAACATTCTTCTTTGAAATGGGTTTTCCTCTGATTCCCTCTATGACAAGGATGACAACGTGTCCCCCGTCAAGGACCGGAATCGGAAGAAGATTGAATATCATTATCGCCATGGATATGCTTGCGATAGTATAGAGGTAACTGGGTAATCCTGACCGGGCCTGCTGTCCAAGGGTTTCGGCCACATAAATGGGACCTCCCGAACTCTCGGCCAGCTCAGCAGGTTTTTGAAACAGTCTGAAAAGTGTGGTACATACGTATACGGTACCCTCGCCCGCCGATCTAACACCCTCAACAACAGCTCTAAAGATCGGGAGTCTGACCCTCTCCGTAGGCACCAGAGGAGTAACGCCTGTCATAATATTGCCGTCGTATACGCCAGGGGTTACATAAGCTGTGTCAATGATGCCGTTTCGTGCGAACTCAATTGCCAGTTCTTCAGTATCACCTGTCACTATTGACTGGAAATCATGCCATATGAATACAGGTTTACCATCAACAGCAATTATCCGGTCCCCTGCTCTTATACCGGATTCGTAAGCGGGAAAGCCTATCATGGCTTCCCCTATAACTACAGGTACCATGGCATAGAAAGGAATAGTTTCCACCGACAGGGAATAACTCATCTCAAGCTCTCCAGCAGCTGTTCCTACGGTCATTGTTCCAGTAGTAGACGAATACATCATGCCCAGCATCTCATAGTAGTCGGCAATAGGATAACCGTTCACCGAGAGGACAGTATCCCCTGCACAAAGGCCGAGGGAGTTGTCAGAATTGCCTACAACAGCAGGAGTAATATCTACATCCCACCCGACAATACCGTATACGGTTATAAGTATCAGCGCGGTGAGCACAAGGTTAGCGAATGGACCTGCAAGAGCTACAAGAATCCGCCGGAACCACGAGACATCCGAAACAGCTTCGCCAGTGGTACCGAGATTAACCTTGCAGTATCCGCCCAGGGGTACCACTCCTACGCAGTATTCCGTTTTACCGATTTTTCTTTTAAAAATATGTGGCGGAAAGCCAATGGAGAATCGTGGAACATCAAGTCCGAGTGCCTTGGACATGAGAAGATGTCCCATCTCGTGAAAAAGCACTATCACACCGAGCCCGAAGATTATAGCTAGAATACTCAGCATAGTCTTCTCACAATCTTTTCAGCATCAATACGTGATATCCTGTCAGCTTCCATAACGGTCTGGAAATCACTGACCTCCAGAGCTTCATGCCCGCTCAGCACTTCCTCGATGACCGCCGCTATATTTCCAAAACTGATCCTCCGGGCAAGAAATGCCGCAACAGCTATTTCATCTGCAGCGTTCGCTGCCGCAGGAAAGGTTTTTCCATCCTGTCCGGCCCGTACGATTAAATCGAAAGCGGGATACCTCTGCCTCGGAAGCTCGCTGAACTCGAGTGTTCCCCAGTCAACGGGGGAATCATCGGATATCAGTTCAAGCTCGCGGCCCGGATACGCAAGGGCGTACTGCAATGGCACTTTCATATCAGGCTTACCCAGAAGTGCTTTCCATGAACCATCCTCAAGCCTTACAAAAGAATGAACTATGCTTGAGGGGTGCAGGACCACATCGATATTAATACCGCTGAACAGCCATCGGGCTTCTATGACCTCGAAGGCTTTATTCACCATGGTCGCCGAATCAACCGTTATTCTTGCTCCCATATTCCAGGTTGGGTGATTCAGAATATCATCGACATCCGCATTTTCAAGTTCTTCAATAGGGAGATCCCGTACAGACCCTCCGCTCGCCGTCAACGTAATGCTCCTTACCGGTCGCGGTTCGGAATGCAGGCATCTGAATATCGTACTATGCTCGCTGTCAACGGGAATGATGCCTCCGGAGAGGATATGATCGCTGAGTAATTCGCCGCCTACAACAAGGCTTTCCTTGTTGGCCAGGGCCAGCTTAATCCCCCTCTCCCTGCATATAAGACTGGCTCGCAGGCCGGCGCTTCCGACAATGGCATTGAGGACCATATCAGCCCCGTCAATAGTTTTCTGAAGAATATCCTGACCGGTTATCACACCGCCTGGACATTCCCCGCCCGGCTGCACAATGGCGGTTACAAATGGGGAGAACTGTTCCCTCTGCTGCATAAGAAGATCGAGGTTGCTTCCGCAAAGTAATGAATGAAGCTCAAGTTCCGGATTCGCATGTATGATCTGTAGAGCCTGGGTCCCTATCGAACCGGTACTTCCCAGGACTGCAATCTTTCTCATAATGCCACAATCCGACGGAAGAGAAACAGAAGAACCCACACAACCGGAACAACGGCGAGAATACTGTCGAACCTGTCAAGAAACCCGCCGTGCCCCCGAAGAAATGCGCCGGAATCCTTAACTCCTGCATCTCTCTTCATCGCGGATTCCAGGAGGTCTCCAGTGACGGCGGCTATGCCTCCAGCCGCCCCGATCACTACCATGACAATCAGTGGAAATCCAGCACCGAGGGTACCTGCCAGGAGAGCTCCGCCGACCGCGCCTGCTACACCGGCGAAAAAACCCTCCCAGGATTTGGCCGGACTGATAGAGGGCGCCATTTTGTGCCGTCCGAAGGCACTTCCCGCAAAATAAGCCAGTGAGTCCCCAAGCCAGCAGATCAGCAGAGGTATGAATATGACCCAGGGTGATTGAAAATCCAGTCTCAACCTTGCCAGGAGGCCGAAGCCCAGTGCAAGCGCAACGGATATGCCTGTGATTCCGGCAGTTTTCCTTCGTGCATTGTTTACCCCGTCACCAAGTATCCATACCGTTGAAATGAGTGCTCCGGGGAGCAGGATCAGAACTATTGAAACAGCGGGCTCCAGTAGAGCAACCGCAGCAGATGAGCCTGCCACCATTACAGCAAGCAGGGCTTTCATTCTGATACCGGAGCAGGGTCTGAACAGAGTGACCGCTTCTGCAGCGCAGAATGCGGCAATGAGCGCGAAAAATCCAGTTGTCAGATAACGTATATCAAGAAACGCTACGGCTGCGAACAATCCTATACCGGGAACTGCCACCGCCACTCTGACTGCAAGGGAATTGAATGATTTCATCGGTCGGAACCTAGATCGCCGAACCGTCTTCGTCTCGACCTGTAATCCTCGAAAGCCTCTTCAAGATGTACTCTTCTGAAATCAGGCCAGAGAACATCTGTGAAGTAGAGCTCCGAATAGGCGGATTCCCACAGCAGGAAATTTGACAGCCTCTGTTCACCGCTGGTCCGTATGATGATGTCCGGGTCGGGTACGTCCGGAAGATACATACAGGAAGCAATAGTATCTTCAGTGATGTCGGAGGCTTGCATCCGTCCCGCTTTGATATCCTGAGCGATCTTTCTCATTGCGTCAGTTATCTCCGCTCTTCCTCCATAGCTCAGGGCAAGAATCAGGTTCAGACCTTCGTTTGAACCGGTTCGTATCATCGCACTCCGCAGCTCTTTCAATGGCCCGCGAGGCAGATCATCAAGTCTTCCGGTAGCTCTTATTCTAACCCGGTTTCTGTCAAGGTTATCAATATTACGCTTAATGAAGCTTTTCAGGAGCGTCATTATGAAAAGAACCTCGGCTTTCGGCCTCTTCCAGTTCTCTGTTGAGAATGCATACAGCGTCAGGTATTCAACACCTGTTTCGCCGCAGTACTGCACAGCATCGTGAATAGCTTTCTCTGCAGCTTTATGCCCATCTATCCGTTTCAGACCGTGAGACCTTGCCCAGCGTCCGTTCCCATCCATGATGATAGCAACATGGGTTAGACAGTTATCAACATCCAAGACTGTCAGACCTCAAGTATTTCGGCTTCTTTTGATTCGAGAAATTTGTCGATTTCAGCGATCGCCTCATTTGCGGCATCCTGGATATCGCTGAGTGTCCTGTACTCCTCATCCTCAGTGATATCACTGGCTTTGCTGGCTTTGTGCAGTTCGTCGTTGCCGCTTCTTCTGATGTTCCTTATGGCGGTTCTTCCCGATTCAGCAAGCTTCTTGACGTGCCGGCTGAGTTCCTTTCTGCGATCATCGGAGAGCTTAGGAACGGGAATTCTTACTACCGGTCCGTCTGCAGAAGCCCTGAGGCCAAGATCTGATTTCTGTATTGCGCGAACAATCGCATCTGATGTCGAGGGATCGAAAGGCTGTATTACGATAAGCCGCGGCTCCGGTGCAGCTATCCCGGCAACCTGTTTTATGGGATGCAGCCCCCCCCAGCACTCGACACGGATATTGTCCAGAAGAGCTGGACTTGCCTTACCGGTCCTGATTACAGCCATCTCTCTTGCGGTATTCTCAACCGCTTTTTTCATTCTACTCTTCTGATCGTTCAGTATCTGATCAATCATTGTTCATTCCCCCTATCTGGCTTCCGATCGAAGGCTCTTTGAATACCCTGAGGATATTCTCTGGATCCCATATATCAAAAACACTAATAGGAAGCCCTGCATCTCGACAAATGGCAATTGCAGCGGCATCCATCACCTTCAGATCAAGCCTGAGCACCTCATCATAAGTTAGTGTTTTAAATCGCTGCGCTTCAGGGTTTTGAGCTGGGTCTGAATCGTAAACTCCATCAACCTTCGTACCCTTGAGCAATCTTGTGCATCTCGTCTGCACTGCTCTGAGTGCAGCCGCGGTGTCTGTAGTGAGACACGGGTTACCTGTTCCGCCCGCATATATGACTACGTCTCCACGGCTGAGGTATTTCTCGGCTTTTTCAGGAGAAAAGGTTTCGAAGATGCCTTCAACAGGTATGGATGAAAGCACAACAGCAGAGCCTCCGCGCTTCCTTATCGCATCTCTGAATGCCAGACCGTTTATAAGTGTTGCCAGCATTCCCATCTGGTCTCCGGTGATCCGATCAATCGAGCTGAGATCCCTTCCCCGGATGAAATTTCCTCCACCTGTAACTATTCCGACGCTGCAGCCTGAGGCAGCAAGCTCAAGAACGGCTCGGGCAAGTTCGCTCGTGATATCAGGATCTATTCCATGACCGGCTTCACCTGCCAGAACCTCTCCGCTTAGTTTGAGAAGTACCCGCTGGGGCAACGACCGGTCATCCTCTTTCATCAGTTACCTATCGAAAACCTTGCGAATCGGCGGATTACAATGTTCTCCCGAAGCTTTCCGATAAGATCGGTAAGCGCATCCTTAACGGTTCCGACATCCGGATCGTCAGACCATTCCTGGTCAAGCAAACATGTGTCCGAATAGAACTTCTCCAAACGGCCGTTTATTATCTTCTCAACAATTTCAGCCGGTTTGCCCGAATCTTCAAGCTGGGCAAGGAGTACATTTCTCTCTGCTTCGATATCATCCTTCGGCAGATCATCCCGGGATACGACAATTGGAGGATAAGCTGCGATATGCATTGCTACTTTCTTTGCGAAATCCTGAAAATCCTCTGTCTTGGCCACGAAATCCGTTTCGCAGTTCACCTCGACAAGAATCCCAAGCTTTCCCGGAGGATGGATATATGATACTACAAGGCCCTCATCCGCATCTCTTGAGGCTTTCTTGGATGCAACTTTTATGCCTTTCTCGCGAAGGATCGTAATAGCTTTCTCCATATCGCCGCTGCTCTCATCAAGTGCTTTCTTGCAGTCAAGCATCCCTGCTCCGGTGGCTTTTCTGAGCAGTTTCAGATCATCAACATTGATAGCCATTATTCACTCGATTCCTTTCCCTCTTCGGTATTATCCACTTCTTCTGCAGGATTGTCCGAAACGGTATCCTTGTCTGCAGCTTTCTTTGTTGTTTTCTTAGCAGCAGTTTTCTTCTTAGGGGCAGCCTTCTTCTCAGGGGCAGCTTTCTTCTCAGGAGCAGCCTTCTTCTCAGGGGCAGCTTTCTTCTCAGGGGCAGCCTTCTTCTCAGGGGCAACCTTCTTCTCAGGGGCAGCTTTCTTCTCAGGAGCAGCTTTCTTCTCTGGAGCAACTTTCGCTACCGGTTTATCTGGAACCGGTTCTTTCTCGATCTTTTCGGAAGCCTTCGAGGCGGCTTCCTTCGGTTTCTCCTCGGTCGATTTTTTGGACATCTCCTGCAGGGCTGCAGCATCCGCAGCTTCCGAAGTGGAGCCTTCAGCACCAAGAAGCGCGTAATCCGCCAGAGTTCCTACTATCATGGATATGGATTTAATCGCATCATCGTTGCCGGGGATGGGATAATCCACCTCTGTCGGATCGCAGTTTGTATCCACTATACCTATGCATGGTATTTTCAGATTTCTTGCTTCCCTGACAGCTATCTGTTCCTTCTTGATATCAACAACAATAATTGCTCCGGGAAGATTTTTCATGTGACGAATACCTGTGAGATCTTTCTCAAGCTTCTCTCTGTGTCTCTTCTTCCTCAGGATTTCTTTTTTTGTGAGGCTTGCGGGGTATCCATCCTTCTCTGCCTGCTCAAGTTCGATCAGAGTCTGGATACCTTTTGAGATCGTTCTGAAGTTAGTAAGCATTCCGCCCATCCAGCGCTCGGTAACGTAATACTGACCGCACCTGATAGCATGCTCTTTGAGGCACTCTCTTCCCTGCTTTTTGGTGGCCACAAACAGAACGCTTTTTCCTGAGGCAACTGTTTTCGAAACCAGATTTGCTGCATCTTCAAGCAATGCTCGTGACTTTTTGAGATCAATGATATGTATACCATTACGAGCCATGAAGATATAACTCTTCATTTTGGGGTTCCATCGGCTCTTCTGGTGACCGAAATGTATTCCGGCCTCAAGCATTTCCTTCATGGAAGGTATCTTCATGGATTGTTCCTTTCGGTTATCCTCCGGCCGGCTTGATCAAACCCATTTCCATTTTCAGATGGAAACACCGGGGCTTATCACCACCAACCGTGTGTATTGAACGCACAATGTACAGAAAGTGCGCAGTTATTCTATCTCTTGGAGAACTGGAATCTTTTTCTTGCCTTGGGCTGACCGTACTTCTTACGCTCAACGATCCTGGGATCGCGACTGAGCATACCCTCAGCTTTCAGGGCAGGCCTGAAATCGGGATTAATACCCACAAGGGCTCTTGCTATTCCAAGTCTTATGGCTCCTGCCTGTCCGGTTATTCCTCCACCGCGAACGTTAACCTTAACATCATAATCCTTTAACACTCCAGCAGTCTCCAGAGGTTCAAAGGCATGCTCCAACTGCCATAGATCACAGAAATATTCCTTCGGATCTCTATGATTGATCTGGATCTGACCATTTCCAGCTTTCAGATAACATCTTGCTGTAGCTCTCTTTCGTCTGCCAACACCTATATGCTGTTTCATCTCACCACCCTTGATCGCTAGACTTCCAGAACCTGTGGGTTCTGTGCCGCATGCGTATGTTCGTTTCCAGCAAATATTTTTAACTTCTTCAACTGTTTTCTAGCTATTCTGTTCTTAGGCATCATTCCCCGAACAGCCTTTCTCAGAATCCTGTCAGGATGCTTTTCCAGCATTACCTTCATACTTGTAGTCTTTCTTCCACCTGGATATCCAGTATGGCGTCCATACTCCTTCTGATCGAGCTTTCTGCCAGTGAAATTCAATTTTTCAACGTTTATCACCACAACAAAATCCCCGGTATCGATATGAGGTGTGTATACCGGCTTGTTTTTGCCCTGAAGAATCATGGCTATCTTGGAAGCCAATCTTCCGGGAGAATAACCGGTAGCATCTATCTGCCACCATTTCTTCTCTATCTCTCCGGTTTTGGCCGTATATGTCTTCACTTTACTGGACCTCCACTAAGAATCATACTTTATCATTCCAGCAATCCGTGAGATGGATATACATGGAACACAACTATTTACTAAGACAGCTCCATTAGAATCAAAAGCTGCACCAACCCTGTTTTCTTCGTAATCGACATTCTTAGCAACGCATCAGGAATCATCGACTGCGAGAATACTGAAGGGAACCGCTAAACTGTTAGAATTTACACAGAAAGTCAAGGTCAGAACCGATGCTCATCCTCCAGAATCGCGGTAACCTCATCCAGGAGCTCTCTTCTTCTTGCGGAATTGTAAGTGACCGCAGCCCTTGAACCGCCGTAAATATTGCCCCCGTAGAAAGATAAGCCAAGCCATCCAAGCAGTACCGAGGTGGTTGTGTTACCCTCATGCAGTGATTCTACGAATAGCCAGGCCAGTGCTCCATTTATACCTAATGCAATTATCCCATCGGTATAGTGACCGGAGATCATCTGACCTGAACCGGGGAGCACAGCACTGGAAATTCCGCACCATAACGGGCTGCGCCTGGAAAGGAATTGTCCTTCGGCTACCTTCCCGGCAAGGCTTGCAGTGAGATCGGAGAAGGGCCCTCCTGTTGATGACAGCATTCTGAGCTCCCCGGCGGAAGCCGCCCAGTTACCCATCCTGGCATTGATAAGACTCGCCATGATACCGGCTCTAGCCGCTGTTTCAGCGTCTTCTGACGTAGCCGCTGCATTCGCAAAAAGTTCTCTTGCGTAACCGAGATTTCCGGATTCTTCAAGTACCGACCCCGCGCCCATCATCGCTCCGGCTCTGAGATCGGCATCTGATAGATTTCTATGAAGAAATGTATAGAGAGAGAAAGCATCCTCCCCCCGTCCAAGCTCCTGCCAGCACCTGGCCAGGCGAAGAGATACCAGGGGACATGCCAGAGTATCTTCACCATACGAGTAGATTATCCTCAGGTATTCCTCGGAAGCCATACTGTATTCCCCGAGGCTGTAAAGGTAATCGGCAAAGCCCTCATCAGCATCATGACCGGGGAATACGGTCAGAAGGGCAGCAAGAATCGTCCCCAGCATATCACTTCCTCTCCAGAGTTCAATGGATCTGCGAGTCTGTTTCCTTCGGTAATCCTGTAGTCACCATGGCCGAAAGCTGCAGAAGTGCACCGGGTCCACCGTTCAAGGGCTATCATGAGACCCAGCAAGGGTCCCCGCGATTGAACAGCCTCCTGGCTGTAATGGGAACAGCTTGGGTAATATACGCACCTTCTGGCGAGAAGATCTCTGAATAATCCTCTGTACTGAATGAACAGAATATCGGAAATACTGTTTTCCCGAATAGCTGCATCCTGCGCAGCTGCAGGCAGTAGAACTGTCAAGAGGATAATTGATAGAAGTTTCAAGAGAATCCCTTTCCGCAGACGTCAGCCAGATTATCCAGAGAACAGGCTTTCACGCCCCCGGCACTGAAAATAGAAAGTATGTCATCGTTCCAGTCAGCCGGAACGATCCATAGACTGTAACCTGCTCCTTGGGCAGCGGCCGACCTTCCCACGAGGGAAAAGGCTCTTTTTTCAGGCGGTATTCTTCTGGAAAATGACTGTGGAGAGATTCCGATACCATCTCTGTAGAACGGGATCAGCATGGTAATTCCAGGCCAGGGCTTCAGTCTGAGTGACCGGCTGAAACCGTGTTCACGCAGAATATTCCATGTATAACCATAGATATTCCTGGACATCCGCTCCGAGAGTCTGGAATTCAACTGAAGATCGCACTCTCCGGAAACAAATGGTCCGGTATGCAGAACTTCAGCCATGCAGCCGGGGAGATGATCCGGAAGGTCTGTTTCCGTACCGGTTATTCTTCGACCAAGTTCAGTCCAGAAGAAATGATACCATCTGTTCTTCAATACGTCTGTTCCTCCGAATCCTGAAAAACCTTATTTATGACTCTACCGATAAGATCGTATTGAAAACCTCTCCTCTGCAGATACCCTTTTGCCCTTCGCAGGCCCGTCTGCGTTTCCAGGCGGCCGTACTTTTTTTTAACAGTATTCACGAGTGTTTGATACAGATCGTGTTCATCACGTTCTGCAAGCACATCATCCATGATGCTCTCGGAGATGCCCTTCTTTTTCAGCTCTATTCTTATCCTGAAATTCCCCATAGGTGAATTACCCGAGTGACTGCGGGTGTAGATAGAAGCGTAACGTCTATCATCCACCAGACCGCATGCGCAAGCCCATTTAAGCATATCGTCAGCTACCTTTTCAAGATATTTTCTGCAGACAAGATAGGATCTGAGCTGAAGCGCTGTACGTTCAGAGAAAGAAAGGTACCTTTCTGTGTCACTGCGGGCAAAAGGCAGCTGTTCCCGATATGCTGCCTCTTCGATCTCATCGATTTCAACGATCGAGCCGGCATGCAGGTCCAAGGCGTTTACACTCGCCGCCCGAAGCAGCCAGCAACCCTTACCGGTGATTACAAGCCGCCATCCTTTTCTGACATTGACGATCTCCTCGACGGAAAATTCAGCTATTCCTTCTCCTCCTGCTTCTTCTCGGAGTCGCTGCCGGACCCGGGTATTTCCAGTATTTTCCTGATCTTCGTTTCCAGTTCTTCAGCAATCTCAGGATTATCCACAAGGAACTGCCTGCTCTTTTCCCGGCCCTGCCCCAGCTGAGTATCTCCCATGGAGTACCATGTACCCCTGCGCGTAACCAGATCGTTATCCAGCCCGAGATCAATAAGCTCACCCTCCCTGGAAATACCAAAGCCGTGAAGTATGTCACACTCGATGTTTCTGAACGGAGGTGCAAGCTTGTTCTTAACTACTTTAATCCGTGTACGGCTGCCGATTATCTGATCGCCCTCTTTAATCGAAGCAATCCGCCGCACATCCAGCCGCACGCTGCTGTAGAACTTCAGGGCTCTTCCTCCGGTTGTAGTTTCGGGATTCCCGAACATAACCCCTATCTTCATACGTATCTGGTTGATGAATACTACGGCACATTTAGATTGCGAAACAATGCCTGTGAGCTTCCGCAGAGCCTGCGACATCAAACGTGCCTGAAGGCCCATATGGCTGTCGCCCATTTCGCCCTCTATTTCAGCCCTTGGAACCAGGGCTGCTACCGAATCTATTACGATAACATCAATCGCATTGCTCCTGACAAGCATTTCCGTTATCTCAAGAGCCTGTTCTCCGTTGGATGGCTGGGATACAAGAAGAGCATCGATATCTACTCCAAGCTTCTCCGAATAGACCGGATCAAGCGCATGTTCTGCGTCAATAAAGGCAACCTCTCCACCCAGTTTCTGGGCGCTGGCGATAATATGCAGCGCGAGTGTTGTCTTTCCTGATGCCTCCGCCCCGTATATCTCGGTAATCCTTCCCCTTGGAATGCCTCCTATGCCAAGAGCCGCGTCAAGCGCGATGGAACCGGTGGGTATGATCTCCACCATCATGTGAGTGTTTTCTCCAAGCCTCATGATTGCTCCCTGACCGAACTGTTTCTGAATCTGATGGAAGGCAGCCTTTAGCGCCTTTTCCTTTTCACCGGAACCGGTCTTCTTATCAGCCATTGAATCAACCTTTCAGCTTAGTGTAAATCGTATCTTTCAATAAACGTATACTCCGGACCACCGGAGGTCAATCTGCTGTTAATGACAGCCGCTTCTTTAAACACTCCCCTAATTTCATCAGGCGGGTCAAGTTTCGGCATGGAAGTCGAATTCCTCCTCCTCGCAAATGTCAGATGCGGAACGAACCTCTGCATAACTTTCTTTCCCCTTTCATCGGGGATACTCCCAAGGGTGCTGGCTACTCTGGATATATCCTCAGGAAAACTCCCTCCAAGCCAGAACACCGATGGTGATTGTCTATTCCCGAAAGAGCCGATACTGTCAAGAGAGAATGCGAGGGGTCCCGGATGCCAGGATGATAGAATATCACATATCCTCTCAACTTCGGATTGGGGAATATCACCAAAGAATCGGAGTGTAAGATGCAGCCTGTCTCCCTGTATCCATTTCAGGGAAGGGTAAAGTGCTTTAAGTGGTTTCTGCCAGGCTGCAATCTCCCTTCTCACCTGCAGCGGCAGCTCCAGGGCGGCAAATATCCTCACTTCACCTCTTTCACAAGAAGGCAGTATAAATTCTCAAGAAGATAGTCAGCCGCTTGCCTTCTGACCACATCCCTGTCTCCTGCAAACCTTTTCATTTCAGCGAAGATTGACTGGCTGCTACAGACAGCCATCCATACTGTACCCACGGGTTTCTCCAACGAACCGCCACCGGGACCGGCTACTCCGGTGACTGAAATGGAGAAATCACTGCCGGTAATCTCTCTTATGCCTGTGGCCATGGCCAGAGCAGTTTCTCTGCTTACGGCGCCTTCCGATTCAATTAGAGAAGAGGGAATATTAAGAACGGTCGTCTTTAGAATATTTGAATATGCTGTTACGGAACCCATAAACCATCCTGAGGATCCGGGTACAGAAGTCAGAAGCATTCCGACCATTCCGCCTGTACAGGATTCTGCCGCTGAGAGTGTTATCCCTGCTTTAAGCATAATGCTTCCTATACGCTTAACAAGCTCAATTTCAGAGAGCTCCATGGAGCACACTTCCAAGTAGAATAATAAGTGCCGCTATGATTCCGGCCGCGACATCATCCAGAAGTATCCCGGCGGCTGATTTCATCCTGTCAAAAACAGAGACTGGCCATGGTTTGAAAATATCAAAGATCCTGAAGAGCACGAAGGCCGCGGCAATACCGATGATTCCCCAGCCTGCCGGAACAGCCATACAGGCTATCCAGCACCCCGCAAATTCATCGACCACTACCTTTTGCGGATCCTCACCCCATCGTTGCCTTCCAGCGCGGCAGCCCCAGTAGCCGAGAAAAAGAAAACATACGCAGAGCACACTGTTAATGAATACTGTCTGCCGAAGCGCCAGAAAGAGTCCTGCAGATACCAGGCTGCCGGCGGTTCCAGGAGCGATCGGGATATAACCGGCGCCGAAAACC
Source organism: Candidatus Fermentibacterota bacterium (assembly GCA_030592645.1). GTDB lineage: Bacteria > Fermentibacterota > Fermentibacteria > Fermentibacterales > JCC-6 > Aegiribacteria. Next base: position 65,465 of record JAUVIR010000004.1, read on the forward strand.
GTAGCTACGATCGTACCGGGGGAGAGCTCATTGCTTTTCACAGACCAAGCCTATTCAGTACAGATCTGTTGCGCCAGAAGTAATCCACTCCCGAGATGATGGTAAGGAGGACAGCGATAAGCAGAAGAATGTCAGCTGAAAAAAGCAGAAGATTCCTTCCCATGGAGAGGTCAGTACCGCTTCCCTGGAGAAAGGCAGCTCTTCCTGTATTACCCAGTACGGAGAATAACAGAAAGCAGAACATCGAAAGCATCTGTGAAGATGTTTTGTATTTCCCCATCCGGGAAGGGAGAATGAGCACCCCTGCATAAGCGGCGATTGATCTGAGACCTGTAACCAGAAGCTCCCTTCCTATAATAAGATACAAAGCCCATGCCGGGACCAGGTCAATCTGGTTCAGGCCGATCAGCGCCAGAGCCACCAGCAATTTGTCTGCCAGGGGGTCAAGAAATTTGCCAAGGTTGGTGATCCATCCATATTTTCTTGCGAGGTATCCATCGTAAAGATCGGTCAGGGAGGCTAAGGTAAATACCACAAGGGCAGCTATCCTTGATCCCTGCCTGTTGTCGATCAGAAGGATCATGAAAAGCGGACTTAACAGTATTCTGAGTATGGTTAAACGGTTCGGCCAGTTCAATTGCACTTTATCAGACTTTCTGTCGCCCCGCAAAGGCCTGGCTCAGCGTAAGAGAATCGGCAAACTCAACGGAGGCTCCGGGAGGAAGCCCTCTGGCAAGCTTCGTAACCGTTACATTGTACGTTTCCAGTATTCTGGCGATATATGTAGACGTGGCTTCTCCATCTGCAGTTGAATCAAGCGCAAGTATCACTTCATCGACGTCTAAGCTGTCTATCATTCTTCTTAATCTGTCAATTCCCAATTCATCGGGACCGATTCCGTCAAGCGGAGCAAGAAATCCATGAAGCACAAAATATCTGCCCCTATAGAGCCCTGCGTCCTCGATCGACCTCATGTCAGCGGGATTATGAACGACACAGATTGAATCATGGCGGGAGCTGCTTGAACAGATCTCACAAATTTCATTCTCTGTGATATTCCTGCATACCGAGCATTCACCGACTTTCTGCCAGACCATACCGAGAGCTTCGGAAAGATCCCTTGCAAGTTCGCGATCATCAACGATACTGAATGCTAATCTCATTGCGGTTTTTCTTCCAATGCCGGGAAGTCTCTGAAATTGTTCGGTGAGCCTGTCAAAAAGGTCAGAGCTCACAGGAGACCTCCCATACCGGGTATTCCCAGTGCCTGCATTCTATCTTCGGAGAGTTCCCGACTCGCAGCAACCGCTTTCTTCACCGCTACAAGGATCACATCTTCAAGCATCTCGATGTCATCCGGATCAACAGCTTCGGGAGATATCGATAGTTCAACAAGCTCTCCCTGCCCTGTAACTACAGCTCTGACCAGCCCGCCGGCAGCTTCTCCTGCTACTCTCGCATCGGCAAGTTCTTCCTGTGCCTTCATTACCCCGGCCTGCATTTTCTGTGCCTGTGCCATCATCTTCTGTAACTGTTTCTGATTCATTGATCCTCCCCTGGTATCATATCAGGCATCGTTGATCAGACGGCATCAAAGAGTCCCAGAATTTCCCGGGACGTCTCCTTCTCCTTCTCTTCATCGTTTTCATCATCGGCAGAATCTACTTCCGAGGATACGCCGACTTCTTCAATTGTTTCATTATCTGCAGCAGCTTCCGCTGAAGGCTGCTCATTTAACACGGAGGGACTGTCCGACTCTGTATCTGCCAGCTCTTCCTCAGGTAATGTTTCCTGCTCAGCCTGTATACAGCTCTGAGCAACCTTTTCTGCTACCGGAGGCAGGTCTTTAATCGAAAATATCCGGGAGAGCTTCGATGCTGTCATCACAGCTGTTTCCAGTGTTACCCGGGGCAGATTGCTTCTCTTAACCTCAACAGCAGCATTGCTGAATATCCTCAGAATATTGAGTACAGCTAAATCAGGAAGGTTCTTCGCCAGTTTCATAAGAAATCTTCGTTCAGATTCCGGGACATCACCAAGGCTGTTCTGAGCACCGGTTGTGATCAGCAGGAGATTCCGGAGAAAAATAATCAGTGCATCCAGAAGCTCATCAACACTGTATCCCTCTGCAAGGGCGCCTGATACATGATCAATTGCAGCGGCAGTATTCCCAGCGAGTATGCTCGATGTGATATCAGCAAGCAGTTCTGTTTTCACCATACCGAATAATTTCAAAACTTCTTCACCCTTGATATCATTGCCGGTAAAACTGACAAGCTGATCCATGAGTGAAAGGGCGTCCCGCAGGCTTCCTCCGCTGGCCCTGCAGATCAGGCTGAGTGCTGTATTGTCCAGATTAATCCCCTCGGATGCAGCTTCACTTTTCAGATACTCCGACATATCGGATACGGGAATACGTCTGAAATCGAACCGCTGACATCTGCTGAGAATCGTGTCCGGAACCTTTCTCGGCTGCGTTGTCGCGAAAATAAATACGACCGATTCCGGCGGTTCCTCCAGGATTTTCAGGAGAGCATTGAATGCCTCATTCGTAAGCATGTGGACTTCATCAATAATGTAGATTTTGTATTTTCCCGAAGCGGTAGCATATCGCGCCTTTTCCCTGAGATCTCTTATCTGATCTATTCCTCTGTTGCTTGCCCCGTCTATTTCCCTGACATCCAAATGATTACCAGCTGTAATACTTCTGCATGAATCACATTGCTGGCATGGAGATGAAGTAGGTCCTTTTTCGCAGTTGAGAGCCTTCGCCAGAATTCTGGCAGTAGTAGTTTTTCCAACGCCCCGAGGACCGGTGAGAAGATAGGCATGACCTATCCTGTTCGTATCGATTGCGTTCTTCAATGTAATTGTAACGTGATCCTGTGACAGAACTTCCTCAAATGACTGAGGACGCCATTTTCGCGCAAACACCAGATAACTCAAAAATGCCTCCGTTCTCTAGGAAGCTGTCCTCCTATTTTAATGCCGGCCGTACGAATCTGCTGGACAAGCCTCACGAGATGCAATCTGCAGCCAGCTCAGATCAGGTTAGTCTGCATCGCCCATCAGACACCGCTTACCGCTGCTACCTTCCGGTTCTGACGGGGTTCACAGGCTGATGCCGCGCAGGTCCTGACCATCAACACTACTTACATGAATACAGACCCGCTGCGCATTGCCGCACAGATATTTCAGCCCCGCTGTAGCGGATTGCGGGTACAGGGCACCGCTAGCTCCCCGCCTAGCACAGCCGGCGGTTGAATATATAAACGCATGGGAAACTAGTACACTGTCAGTGTACTGGATAAGAGGGATGGCAGGATTTCCGGACTTGCAGGTGTATCAGTCCAGCGGCATCACGATTTCGTCTTCAGGTATTGAATCAGCCCTGATAAGAGAACCGTTCCCGCCGCTGCTGCGGCACAAAGCAAGGAGAACAACGGCAACTGCAACCGCAATTATCAAAGCAGTGATATACGCCAGATACTTTCTCCCCGGCAGGCTCATCCTTACAGAACCGGTACACAATCTCACTGCTGCTGCGGACCCGCCCTTCTTTCTGAATTTAATCCGCGTCTCGCTTATCATCTCGGACAGGCAGAAAGACAGCGGCCTGGAGCAGCGCGCAGAGTGCTTTCCGGCTACCGCTGATCCTATGAGTTTTCGGAGACCGCTGGTCAGCAGAATGATAGACTGCCCTGGTTTCAATACAAAGTGCTTTATTACCCTGTCTTCGACATTTACAGCACCTTCCGAATCCCTGCCGTCCCTCTGTGCTCCTGACAGGAAGACCTTACAGGTTCCCATGCTGTAAACCCACACTTCATCTCCCAGAACAGCTGCGGCTGCCAGGGATAGTGGATTACGCACAGCTTCCCCGGCGAATGCATTAATCTCGTCAATAGCTTCGGAGAATACATTCTCCACACCGTAAGCAACACCTTCCGCGAAAGCATCTCTTACAATGGCAACTGCCTTCTGAGCATAACGGGAATCCGGTGAACTGTTTTCAGCAATGGAGACGGCTCCTGCAATGGCTGATGAACCATGAAATCCATCGGCAACCGATTCCATACTGGATATCAAACGGCCGGGCTGATTCATCCAGGAAATTTCAATGCGGTTTCCGGTCTGCAAGTTTCACCTGCTTTCGGAAAATTGTAAGGTTGAAATGTCTGGTGGAGATGAGCGGGATCGAACCGCCGACCTCTGCCTTGCGAAGGCAGCGCTCTTCCAACTGAGCTACATCCCCACTTCAATCAAGCTTTTATCTATCTAACGACAGTCAGGTTTGGACTGCAAAGCCCGGGTCATTCGATGAGGTACACCTTACCCAAACCGGTTATCTCGGTGTAACCCTCAGGAGATCCGGATATGGAAAGCAGTATTTCAGGATCGGTGGCTGCAATGGATGAAGTCCTGACGTAAAATACACGGTTGCTGCCCCCAAGAAGAATGATTCGAACGGGATGATCAGTCAGGAATATCACTTTTTCAGGAACTTTTTCCTTGATCACGTAGAGAGAATCGTTCTCCTGCATATCCAGCAGCTCTACAGCTATACTTCCAGTATGGAAAGCGACTGCATCCTTCCTGATGACCATATTCTCATTAAGTTCCAATATCAGAGGCTCTTCCGCACCGCAGTTAAGGAGGAATGTTCCCTCACCGGACAGTTCAAGCATATCATCTTTTGATTGCTTAACTTTCAGTGTTTTCTCAAAGATGGTAAGCATGTCATGCTTCACGCAGGCAATTCCAGATTTAATATGAACGGTAAGAAGACCCGATTCGCGTGACCAGGTATCAATGGATAAATCAGCCTCCTGTTTCATTACGGCTGCGATCTTATCCTCTTCTCCGGGCTTTTCAGCTTCAGGCTCAGGTTCAGCTGTTTCTTCCTCTGCGGGCTCTTCAGCTTCAGGCTCAGGTTCAGCTGTTTCTTCCTCTGCGGGCTCTTCAGCTTCAGGCTCAGGTTCAGCCGTTTCTTCCTCTGCGGGCTCTTCAGCCTCAGGCTCAGGTTCAGCTGTTTCTTCCTCTGCGGGCT